>CAYOXR010000544.1:0-17357 GCA_964407955.1 uncultured bacterium
GACTCCACCCCGTCCGCTCCCGACGTCGGCAGGTCGGGCAGTTCCGCCATCGCCGCGCTCGCCTCCTCCACGTCGGCGGCGATGCGCTCGGCCACGACGTCGATCACCCGCCGGGCCTTCTCCTCGGTCGCGTGCTCCGGCGCACCGTACCAACCCGTCGGCGCGATCTGGCGGACATCGTCGAGCACCGGGCGGACGTTGGGATTGCGGCGCACGGCGTCGATGCGGCGGCCCCGCCCCGGCGGCGAGGCGTTGGTCGCGCGCTCGAGGTGCACGAGCGAGGGGTCGAGCGCCAGCACCGGCAGCACCTCCAGCTCGCCGCCGTGGGTGAGCCCGCCGGTCTCGGCCCCCACCAGGTCGCGGGCCACGTAGCACGCCTCGACACGGATGACCTCCAGACCCAGCTCGCTGTGGATCCGGCTCGCCGCCACGCCGATGGCATCGCTGTTGCCTTCGTGCCAGTTGAGGATGATCAAACGGCGAGCACCGTGGCGCGCCACGCTGGCGGCGACGTCGAGCATGATCGCCACGAAGGTCTCATGGCGCAGCGTGAGGCTGCCCGCGAAGCCCATGTGGAAGGGCGTGATGCCCATGGGCGCGAACGGCACCACCAGCGCCCCCAGGCGCTCCGCCGCCGCACGCGAGAACACCAGCGCGGCGTACCAGTCCGTGCCGCACGGCAGATGGGGCCCGTGCTGCTCGACGCTCCCGGTCGGAATGACGACGGTGCCGCTCGCCTTCAGCAGCGCCTCGGCCTCCGGCTGCGGGATCTCCATCAAATCGTTGGGGTGGCCCACATCGCCTCCATTCCGTGATCCCCGGCGTGGTGGCCGGCCGCGGACGCCATCCGGCGGACCCGGTCGCCGGGCCCACCGCCGCGGCAGGCCGCCATCATGAAGTACTCGCTGGGTCCGAGCGCCAGCATCAACGGGCGCACGATGGGGATGGTGACGACCAGGAAGATGGCGCCGATGACGCCCCCCAGGAGTGCGGCGGTGACGGATGCCCCGAGCGCCCGCGCCCCCTCACCGCGCTGCGTCATCGGGTAGCCGTCGAAGACGCTGGTGATGGTCTTGGCGGCCCCCGGCACGTTGAACAGGATGCCGGTGATGGAGGCGCCCCATACCGTGGCCGCGTGCGCG
The DNA here is from genome assembly GCA_964407955.1 of uncultured bacterium. Classification (GTDB taxonomy): domain Bacteria; phylum Deinococcota; class Deinococci; order Deinococcales; family Trueperaceae; genus JASBRS01. The sequence goes on from CAYOXR010000544.1 coordinate 1,143, forward strand.
CCGAGCAGCAGCGCCAGCGCCGCCGCCGGCTGGAAGCCGAAGGTGAACGGCAGCACCAGCGCCATGGCGACGATGCCGCCAAGGCCCGGAAGGATGCCGATGACGAGGCCGTACACGACGCCCACCGTCATGAACAAGATGGACTGCGGTGTGAACAGGGCCAGCAGACCCGTCATCGCCGCCGTGAACACGGCCTTCGCTCCCCTCCTCTACCCCATCAGCTCGTCAACATGCACGATCCGGCCTTCGCGGCTCGACCGGACCGCGGCCAGCATCACCGCAACATTCCGCGTCGCCACGTGCGCGTCCACCTCGACGGTCCCGTCGCCACGGACGGCCCGCGCGAACTCCTCGACCTCGTCGCGGAGGTGATCGACGCTGGAGATGCGTACCTCCTCGTCCCGCAACTCGAAGTCGTCGGGGTCGTCCGTGGCGCGGGCGAACGCCCGCTTGGTCAAGCGCGAGTGCTCGTCGGTCTCGTTTGAATCGCTCCACCAGCTGAAGTCGAGCTGGTAGAAGAGGTCGGCCTCGGTGCCGTACACGTTGATCGAGAACACCCCCGGGCAGGCCCAGTTGGTCCCCAAGTACGCCATCTGACCGCTCTCGAACTCGAGCAGCGTCACGTTGACCGTATCGTTCTCGACTCGAGTGTACATGGGTTTGCCGAAGGTGGCGACGCGCGCCACCGGACCCAGCAGGTACTGGAGGTTGTCGAGCTGATGCACGCCGAGCTGCGTCAGCGGCCCGCCCGGGGCCTTGCCGGGATCGCCACGCCAGTTGCGCGCCTCGATCTGCAGCCCGCGCTCGTTGGCGAACACCGCCTCGATCACGGACACCTGCCCGATCTCGCCGGAGTTCATCAGAGACTTGATCTTCCGTAGGCCACCGAGGCGGCGGGCGGAGTGGCCGCAGGCGAACACGATGCCGCTGGCGGCGACGGCTTGCTCGATGCGGCGGGCGTCGGGCAGCGACACCGCGATCGGCTTCTCCACGAACGCGTGCTTGCCGGCCGCTGCCGCCTGTTCGATGACGGCGGCGTGCTGGTCGTTGGGGACGGTCACGATGACGGCGTCGACGTCGTCCCGAGCCAGCAACGCCGCGTAGCTGCCGTCGTGCGCGCAGCCGTGGCGCTCGGCGAAGGCCGTCCGCTTGTCCTCCGAGCGGCTGAAGCAGCTGACCAGGCGAACCTCGTCGGAGCGGCCGTAGGCGGTCGCCAACACGTTGGCCCAGCGCCCGAGGCCGACCGCGGCCACGCGCACGGGGGCGCTCATCGCGGCTCCTCGGTGTCCCTCGGCGTGCCGGCTCGCGCCATCACGCACTCCGGTACAGCTTGGTGAGCACGAACTCGCGGTGCCCCAACGCCTCGGCACAGGTGCGGCGGCCGCGGATGGTGCGATCGACGACCGTCTGGAGCTTCTGGCCCGCCTCCGTCACATCGTACTCGCGGCGCAGCAGGCCGCTGACGTCGAGGTCGATGTGCTCGACCATGGTGCGAGCGGTGAGCGGGTTGCCGGTCAGCTTGACGACCGGCTCGATGGGGTTCCCGACGATGTTGCCCTGGCCGGTGGGGAACAGGTGTATGACGGCGCCCGCCGCGGCCATGAGGGTGACGCACTCGGCGGCCGCCGAGGAGGTGTCCATGAAGTTGAGCCCGGCCCGCTTCGGCGCCACGGCCGGCTCGAGGACGTCGACGACGGGCTTCGTGCCGGTCTTCTCGATGTTTCCGAGGGCCTTCTCCTCGATCGTGCTCAGGCCGCCGCGGATGTTGCCCTGGGTCGGCTGCGACCCCATCAGGTCTGCGTCCTGCTCGTCGATCATGCGGATGTAGTCGTCGTAGGTCTGCTGGAAGCGCCGGCGCACGTCGTCGTCGACGCAGCGTGCGGCGATGAGGTGCTCGCCGCCGGTGAGCTCGGAGGTCTCGCCGAAGAGCACCGTGCCGCCGGCGTCGACGACCCGATCCACCACCTGCGCCACGGTCGGGCAGGACGCCAGCCCGGTGGTGGTGTCGCTCTCGCCGCATTTGATGCTGAGCATGATGTCGCCCAACTCGATCGGCTCCCGCGGGATCTCGCCCGCGTCCTGAACGAAGCGCTGCGCGGTCCGCGCGGCGAGCTGGATGGTCTTGAGATCGCCGCTGCGTTCGATGGAGAAGCCCTCGACGGGTGTTCCCTGGGCACGGATGCCCTCCACCACCCGTTCGGTCCAGTTCGGCTCGATCCCGATCACCACCGCTGCCGCCACGTTGGGGTTGGCGCCCGTGCCGATGAGCGTGCGGAAGTGCAGCTCGAGGTCCTCACCGAACTGCAGGCGACCGTAGGGATGCGGGATGGCCAGCGCCTCGGGCACGAGCCGCGCGACCCCCTCGGCTGCGGCGTTGGAGATGTCGTCCACAGGGATGATGACAACGTAGTTGCGGATGCCGACGCGACCGCTCGCGCGGCGAAAGCCGGTGAGTTCTGATGGCATGGCGTTGCTCTCCCTACCAGCGCGCCGAGCGAATGTTGTGCGTGTGGACGTAGGACCCCACCGTGATGTCCTCGGTGGCCAGCCCGATGCGGATCCCGTACTCGGTGACGTCGTCGCCCTTGCGCAGTGCGTGGACGGCGATCTTGTGGCTGAGCGGAACGGCGCCTTGAGCCGTCACGCTCACGCTGCCGCCGGTGTCCATGAAGATGCCGACGACCTCCTCGCCGGCGTCGATGTCCTCCGTGGCGACGCCGACATCGTCCCCTTCGTTGTGCACGAGGAACCTGTGAATGGCGATGCACCTCCCTGGCCGGGCCCGACAGGTCCGGAGCGCACCACGGCGCCGTGCTGTCCATGCCTCGGTTGTGTTTGCGCCATTCTAGGTTCCCCGGCTGCAATTGTCAATTTTCTATTTTGTGTGCAACCGGTCGCGCTCCGGGGCACGGACCCCGGGCCCGCCGCGCCCGGTCGCCCCCTGTCATCGCGCCGCCTACTCCAGCAAAGCGGCGTCCTCATCGGGCACGACGTCGGCCAGGTCGCGCCCGCACCACGGGCAGAAGCGCACGTCCATGCGCTGCTGGCGGGGCGGGCCCGCCGGCGGCACGACGATCACGGTCCATGAGCGGCTCTTGGAGCTGTAGAAGACCGCGCCTCCGATGGCGCCGCGCTCGGGCCGGCAGTGATGGCTGCTGGGCGGCTCGGGGTGCGTCACGGCTCAGCGTCTCGCCGGGCTGGCCACGGGACTCTTCGGAGCCTCGCCCTGCAGCACGCGAGCCACCTCTTCGGCCGCCAGCCGCCGCATGCGGGCCTCGGCCTGCACCGAGTACCAGGCCATGTGGGGCGTCACCAGGACGGCGGGGTGGGACAGCAGTGGATTGTCCGCTGTCGGCGGCTCGTCCTCGACGACGTCGAGCGCCGCCCCGCCCAGTCGGCCCTCGTCGATGGCGCGCAGCATGGCGGCCTCGTCGATGAGGCCCCCGCGGCTCACGTTGACCACCACGGCTCCCGGCGCCAACAGGCGCAGCTCGCGCTCGCCCAGCAGGTGGCGCGTTCGCTCGCTGAGCGGCAGGTGCAGGGTGACGACCTGGGCCCCTCGAAGTGCGCTCTCCAGCGTGGTCCTGAGCTCGACGGCGCCCCCGGTGGGGTCGGCCGTGACGAACGGATCGTAGCCGGTGACGCGGAACCCAAGCCCCGCCAGGTACGCGGCCGCCCGCCTGCCGATGCGGCCGAGACCGAGCACCGCCACGGTGGTGGCCTCAGGGGCCGCGATGGGCCGGAACGGCGCCACCCCCCAGCCCCCCGTTCGCACGTGCCCCGCTGCAGCCTCGAGCTTGCGTGTCAACGCCAGCGTCAGCGTGACGGCCTGCAGCGCGACCTCGTCGGTGCAGTAGCCCAGCACGTTGCACACCAGGATGCCGGCATCCGAGGCGGCCTCCAGGTCGATGCGGTCCACGCCGATGCCGTAGCGCACGAGCACCTTCACCCCGCGAAGCCCCTCCAGCACGCTGCGCGGGAAACGGGGCGCGGACCCCGCCAGAATCGCCTCCGACCCGCGGCAGCCCTCGATGAGCTCGTGCTCCGCATCGCCGGCGGCCTTGACGACCTCGAGCCCCAGCGGGCCGAGCACGCCTTCCTCGATATCCAGCGGCTCGAAGCGGGCCCCGCACGCGACGACGCGACGCTTGGCGGCTTCCGTCATCCAACAACCTCCCTGCGCCGCCGCAGCCTGGGCGGCGTGCGTTGCGGCGGTCGACGCCTCGGCGCCGACACCACGAAGACGTTCTACGTCCCGCCGTCGCCCACGGGGAGCGTGAGCTCGCCCCCGAGATGGGCCAGCAGCGCATTGCCTGCGTTGCGTACGTGCTCCCGCATGCCCAGCTCGGCGCGGCGCGCGTCGCGCCGTTCCACGTTGGCGAGAATCCGTTCGTGCTCGGCCAGCGAGGCCGACAGGCGCCCTTCCACCTCGGCCGAGCTGCTGATGAGGAGTCGCACCTGCCCCATGAGCATCTCCGACATGTGTAGCAGTCGACCGTTGCCGGCCATCTCCCACACCGTGCGGTGGAACGCCAGGTCGAGGTCGCCGTAGCGCGCCAGGTCGCCCTGTGTGCGGCACGCCAGCTGCTCTTCGTGCAGGTCCTTCAGCAACCCCAGCAACTCCTCTGGGCGCTGCTGCACCGCCAGGCGCATCGCCAGCCCCTCGAGGACCTCGCGGAGGGTGTAGATGTCGACGATGTCGCGCGGCTCCAACGTAATCACGTAGTACCCGCGATGCGGCCTCGATTCGACCAGCCCATCGCGTTCCAGCGCCGCCAGCGCCTGGTTGATCGGCGTCGGCGAGAGCTGCAGTTGGTCCACGAGGTCCCGCATGATCAGCTTGCTGCCCGCCGGCAGCGTTCGGGCCAGGATCCCCTCGAGCAGCGCCTCGTAGGCCTGTCGGGACAGAACATCCCGCTCAGGAGCCTGCAACTTCCCCCTCTCCTGTGTGGCCATAGTGAGAGTGTATAACAAAAAATTGAAAATTGACAATTGATGTTCGCCACAAGAGAATTGCCAGATCGACAACCCAGGCAACGGCACAGGCGCGACGCGCCGACCCCTCGGGTCACGGCGATCGCGTCGGGAGGTGCAACATTCTCGCTATCCGCAGGTCTTCCTTGCCCGCCCAGCAGGGCGCCCATCTTCGCGGCATGACGGCATGACCGTCGCCACCGGTACGCGTCAGGCCAAGGCGACGGCCGCGCACATCTCCAAGTGGTACGGCGACCTCGAGGTGCTGCATGACGTCAGCCTCGAGGTCTATCAGCACGAGTTCCTGTGCCTCCTGGGGCCGAGCGGCTGCGGCAAGACCACGCTGCTGCGCATCCTGGACGGGCTCATCCGCGCCGACGAGGGCACCGTCAGGCTCGACGGCGACGAGGTGACGCAGCCGCCGGCCAAGGCCGCCATGGTGTTCCAGCAGTTCGGCCTGTTCCCGTGGAAGACCGTCGGCCAGAACGTCGCCTTCCCCATGGTCCTGGCGGGAGTGCCGGGGCCGAGCATCGCGGAGAAGGTGGCGTGGGCCGTCGAGCTGGTCGGGCTCACGGGCTTCCAGGACGCCTTCCCGGCCAAGCTCTCGGGCGGCATGCGCCAGCGCGTCGGCATCGCACGGGCGCTGGCGCTCGGCCCCGATCTGCTGCTGATGGACGAGCCGTTCGCGTCGGTGGACGCCTACACCCGCGAGCTGCTGCAGGGCGAGCTGCTGTCGATCTGGGAGCGCTTCCGGCAGACGGTGGTCTTCGTGACCCACAGCATCGACGAGGCGATCACCCTCGCCGACCGCATCGTGGTGATGAAGACGAAACCGGGCGAGGTCTACCACACCTTCAACGTGCCGATCGAACGCCCGCGCACGGTCACGACGGTCCGGCAGCACCCGGCCTACGAGCCGCTGCGCGAGAAGATCTGGGACGACATGCTTGCCGGCAGCGGAAGGGCGGTGTGATGGACGTGACCGAACGGCTTCCAGATGCTCGCGCCGAGTTGCGGGAACGGGTCAAGCAGCGCCGCCGGCAGGCCGAACGCCGAAGCCGCAACCGCTACCTCCTCATCCGCGTGCTTTCGTTCGTGGTGGTGCTGACCGCCTGGCAGATCTACGGTGCCAACACGCTGGACATCATCTTCACGCCGTTCACCACCGTGATCGCCCACCTGTTCACGCTCCTGTTCGTCGGGAAGCTGGCGGGCGCCATCGGCTACAGCGTGTCGATGTTCCTGGGCGGCCTCGTGATCGGCAGCATCGTGGGGATCACGCTGGGCGTGGCCATGGGGCGGTTCGCCAACTTCGAGGCCGCCGTGGGGATGTACATCTACGCCATCTACTCCACCCCGCTGGTGGCGCTGATCCCGCTCATCTCGCTGTGGTTCGGCTTCGGCATCACGGCGCAGCTCATCATCATCTCCATGTTCGTCGTGTTCCCCGTGACCATCGCCGTGTACAACGGAGTTCGCAGCGTCGACTCGGCGCTGGTCGAGGTGGCGCGCTCGTTCCGCGCCGGCGAGGCGGCGATGTGGCGCCATGTGATCATCCCCAGCGTGGTGCCGTACATCGTGACCGGCCTCAGCCAGGGCGTGGCGATGGGGCTGGTGGGGATGTTCATCTCCGAGATCTACACGGCCCTGTCCGGCATGGGCCAGATCCTGGCGTTCTCGGCGAACGCCTACAAGACCGCCGACATGCTGGCCGTGCTGTTGACCGTGATGATCCTCGGGGTGACCTTCCGGACGGTGATCGAGGTGCTCCGAAGGCGCCTCGCGCCATGGTTCGAAGCGGACTCGGGTCGGTGAGCGCCGCTCCCGCAAAGAGTCCAACAAGCTCGGTGTCAACGGGGCGGAGGCTCCGTTCACGCACACGGCAAGGGAGGCAAGAGATGCGCAGGACGCAGGCAGGATGGGCCCGGAACAAGTTGCTCGGGATGTGGCTCGCGGCCGCATTCGTGGCAGCGGCGCTGGTCGTGAGCAGTGCAAGCGCCCAATCGAGCGACTGGGCGAACGTCACGAACTCGACCCCGTGGGGGACGATCGGCGCGACGGTGGCGGTGTCCCCACCCAAGGCGGTCTTCCTCGTTCCCTATATCGCGCAGGCCGAAGGGTTCTTCGACAAGGAGCACCTGCACGTCAAGCTGGTGCCCGAGACGAACGGCGTGCCGGCATTCCTGAGCACCGTCGCCGGGTCGACGAAGTTCTCGTTCACCTCGGCCACCGACCTGCTCATCGCCGCCTCGCACGGCAAGGCCGCCCACGTCATCTGGGCCTACGGCCTGAAGCTCGACACCGTGTGCATCGGCGGCAAGGGCGTCAAGACCGCGCAGGACCTGGTCGGCAAGAACGTCGGCGTCACCGACACCGGCGGCTTCGCCCAGACGCTGCTCGAGGCCTGCCTGGCACCTAAGCACGACTCGCTCGATCAGGTGCACCAGATCCACATGCAGCGCTCCGGCTTCGTGCCGGGCATGGTGAGCAACCGGATTTCGGCGGCCATCTTCCACGCCGACGGCGCCTACGTCATCCTGCACAAGGACCCCAACGCCACCGTGCTCTCCTACGAGTACCAGGCCATCCCGCAGTGGTGGTACGGCGCGCTCGCCGCCAACGACGCCTACTCGAAGGCCCACCCTGGCGAGGTCAAGCGCTTCCTGAAGGCGTTGGTGCTGGCCAGCCGCTGGATGTACGACCCTGCCAACAAGGCCAAGGTCATCGCCGACGGCGCCAAGGCCAGCGGTGAGGATCCGGCCGCTATCGAGTACGCCTACAACCTCATGATCAAGGGCCAGATCTGGCCGCTCAACGCCGGCCTTCCCACCCACGCGTCCTACATCTACACGGCGCAGAAGCTCAAGTCGTTCGGTCAGATCGACAACATCCCGGCCTACGACCAGACCATCGACGCGTCCTACGTCGACGCCGTGCTCGAGAACGTCGGCGTGGTGAATCCCGCCAACTACTGAGCATCGACGCAGCTTGCGCCCCAGCCGAGAGCGCCGGCAACATCCTCCGACCCCTGCGCCGGGCGCCCGGAACCGACGGGCGGCCGGCCGGTTCAAAGCCGCGGTCCGCAGCGGTCGCGCCGCGTTCGGCGACGCGCGCGCGGGAAGCGCTTGTAGCCTGCGGCGGTGCGGAGCGCGGCTCCCGTCCGTAGACTGACGCCATCATGACGAACCCGGCGAACTCGCTGCCCGATACGGGCACGCCCGGCACGGGAGCGCCCGCGTGCCTGCCGAACATCAGTCTTCGCGAGCGTCGCCGCCGTCTCACCTTCGGGGTGGTGATGTTGATCCTCGGCGTCGTCGCGTTGATCGCGCTCGTGCTCACCGGCGTGGGTCGCTGGTGGCGGCTGCCGCTGGCCCTGCTCTTCTACCCCGCCGCCGTCGGCTACTTCCAGTGGCGCGACCACACCTGCGTCGCGCTGGCAGCACGAGACCAGCGCAAGCTCGGCGATCGCGCCGAGCGCATCGAGGATACTGAAGAGCTCGGGCAGATCAAGGCCCAGGCGCGGGCCGTGCAGCGCAAGGCACTGGCCGCGGGCATCGTGCTGCTGGCGGTGGCGCTGGCGGTGTGAGCGGCCCGCCGGCGTCGGCGGGCGCCGTCGAGCGCCTGCCTGCACGCACGGTTCCCGGCTAGCAGCCGTCCTGACGTTCGGACTCACCTGCGTGCAGTGCCCGGTCGACGATCGGCCTGACGGCGACCGGGAGCGGCGCTCCCGGGTCGGGCGGCAACGCCGGGCGGTTGCGGCTCGGCCCCCGGCCTCGAACCGACCGGACTCCGCCACGCTCATGCCCCGGTCTCTGGCCGGGCTCTAGGCCCGGCTCCGGAGCGAGGCCACGACCGAAGCGGGAAGCAGCGCACGGAGTGCCATCCTTCCGGGAGCCACGTCCCCCTCGAGCACCAGCGCCCCGGCCTTGCCGAAGCTCACGAGCATTCCGTCGCCCCGGCCCGTCAGGATCAGGGACCCGAACAGGCTGAGCTGCGGCTCGTGACCGACGACCGCGACACAGGCGTCGTCGGCACCGACCTCGGCATTCAGGGCCGCCACCAGCGCCAGGGGATCGCCCGCCGTCAAGGCATCCAGGTGCTCCACATGGCGGCCACTTGCCAGAGCGACGCGGAGCGGCTCGGCCGTCTGCGCCGCGCGCACCCAAGGACTGCAGAAGAGCCGGTCGAAGCGCACCTCCATGCGCTCGAGAAGCCCCGCCAGACGCGCGGCCTGGCGCTCGCCGGCGGGCGTCAGCGTCCGCTCCCGGTCGTCCGGCCACTCGGGCCCGCGATGCCCGGCCTTGGCATGTCGTACGACCCATAGCTCCACCGCTTGTCACCGTCCTTTCCGCCGGCCGCAGCTGCTGCGACCCATACCCCCCATCGTGCACTCGATGCGGCCGGACAGGGGCCCAGGTTCCACCCGTGGGCTCCGAGCAATTGCCAGCCCGGCGAAGACCGTCAACGCCGGGATCGTGCCGGGCCCGAGAGCTTCTTCATCGCCATGGATCGCCCACCCGAAGACAGCAAGCGTCGCCACGATGTCGAGGAGCTTGCCTCCGGCGAGCTGGAGCGCGCCCGGGCGTGGGCCGAAACGCTCTTGCCGGCCCGCTGATGCGGTCCACGTCCCCTGCCGTCGCGCGGCCGGCGACGTGATCGCACCATCCACCTGACGCCGCGGTCGCGTCGACCTCGTGGCCGGCGAAGCGGCACCGGCCCACCGCAAGCGCCTGTTCCGCCCGCTCCTCGAAGAGGCATCAGCACCGGCGCCACTGCCGGAAGTACACGCCGACGCGCTCGACGTAGGCGCTCGCCGGCTCGGCGTACACCCGCCGGGCGACGCGCTCGGCGTGCGAGCGCAGTTCCCGGCTACGCTGCAACGCCAGCGCCGACAGCGCCTCAACGTCCTGGCCGTCGCCGACGAAATGCCGTTCCAGCAGCGCGGACCGCAACAAGGCGAGGTCGTGCTCCCACCCGAGGATGTCCGCGAGCTCACCGCTCGCCTTCGCCCTGGCGCGCATGAGCTCGGGCCAGGCGCCGCGTGGCAGCCGCTCGCAGTGCCACAGCTTCTTGGCGAGCTTCCTCCACGCGTGGAACGCCTCGTCCGATTGTTTCTCGCGCGCCCGAGCGCGCGCCTTCACGCCACCCCGGTAGCAGCGCTGAAGCCTCGACGCCAGTTCGGACCAGCCGCCATCCTCGATCGTCCACGCTGCGGCCCTTCTCGAGGCAGCTGTCAGCGTGTCGGCGCGGCCCTCACGAACGGCGTTGCGCCTGAAGACGCGTTGCGCGCTCACGACATCCGAGCGCAGCGCCCGCCGAACGCGGTCGAAAGCGGCCTCCTCGACCGAGCTCGACGCCGACGCTCGGAGACCGTCGATGGTGTCGACCAGGACGCGTGCATCGCGTACCGCAGCCAGCTCTCGCCCCGCGTCCCGGTAGCACAGGTGCTCGATGCGGTACACGTCCTTGGGCGGGCCGGAACGCACCACCTTCAGCGTGGCGCGCGCCATCTTCAGATGCCTGCGCGCGTCGTGCACGACAGCACCGACGGGATCGTCACCACGCAACCGCGCCGCCGCCTCGAGCAGCTGCTCCGCAACGACCGGCCGCACCCCCTCCGCGACGGTGTCGTCCCTGCCGAGCCGGTATGGCATCCCAGCCAGGGTAGCAAGCCGTCGAAGCAGACGCTCGGGCGCGCCGAGCCGGCGACGCTCGTCAGCGCCGGCTGCGCCCGCGCGGGTCGAGGATGTCGCGCAGGCCGTCGCCGAGCAGGTTGAACGCCAACACCGTGATGAGGATGGCGATGGCCGGCGCGGAGGACGCCCACGGCGCCTCGTTGATGAAGTTGCGCGTGTCGGACACCATGGCGCCCCACTCCGGCGTCGGCGGCTGCGCCCCGAAGCCGATGAACCCGAGTCCGGCGGCCGTCAGGATGGCGCTCCCGATGTCGAAGCTGGCCTGCACCAGCAGCGGCGTGATGGTGTTGGGCAGGACGTGGAGGAACGCCTGCCTCCAGCGCGCCGCGCCCAGCGAGCGCGACGCCTCCACGTAGTCGAGCGTCTTCACCGCCAGCACCTGCGCCCGCAACAACCGCGCGTAGTTCGGCCACGACACGGCGGCCACGGCGATCATCACGTTGCCCAGGCTCGGCCCCAGCGCCGCGGAGATGGCCATCGCCAGGATGAGCGCCGGGAAGGCCAGGAAGATGTCGGTGATGCGCATGAGCAGCTCGTCCCAGACGCCGCCGAGCATGCCTGCCGCCAAGCCCACCAGCCCGCCGACCCCGAGCGCCACCCCCACCACCACGAAGCCGATGCGAAGCGAGATGCGCGAGCCCCATACGACGCGCGCCCACACGTCGCGTCCCAGCTGATCGGTGCCGAACCAGTGTTGGGCGCTCGGCGCCTGAAGCCGCTGCGACAGGTGCTGCAACAGAGGGTCGCCTGCGAGCAGCGGCGCGGCGAGCGCGACGGCCACCAGCAGCAGCGCCAGCACGCTGCCGATGACGGTGCCGGGGTTGCGCATGAAGCGCCGGGCGGGCTTGCTGCGGAAGAACGCCCGGGCGCCGGCGAGGAACGTGGACGAGCGGGTCATGCGTAGGTGATGCGCGGGTCGAACACCCCGTAGAGAACGTCGACCAGAAGGTTGATGAGGCTGTAGGCGAGGCCGGCCACCAGCGTCACGCCCATGACCGCCGGGAAGTCCAGGTTGATGGCGCTGGAGGTGGCATACGAGCCGATTCCCGGCCACGAGAAGATCGTTTCGGTGAGCACCGCGCCGGTGAGCAGGCTGCCAAGCAGGCTGCCCATGACCGTCAGCACCGGCAGGGCGGCGTTGCGCATGGCGTGCTTCAGCACCACCACGCGACCCGCCAGGCCCTTGGCACGCGCCGTCCTGACGTAGTCCTGGGAGAGCACCTCGAGCATGGCGCTGCGCACCATGCGAGCCAGCAGGGCGGTCGAGAAGGCGCCGAGGACGGCCGCCGGCAGGATGAGGTGGCGCAGCGAGCTCACGAAGTCGGGCCAGTTGCCCGCGATGGCGGAGTCCACGACCATCATGCCGGTGACGCGGTGCGGCTCGATCAGATAGGGACTCAGCTCGCCTGGCCCCGGCAGCCAGCCGAGCCGGGAGTGGAACAACTCCAGCGCCAGGATCGCCAACCAGTACACGGGAGTTGCGCCCCCGACGAGAGCCAGCGTCCGCACGACGAGGTCGGTGGGGCGGTCCTGGTACAGCGCCGCGAGGACACCGATCGGTACACCCAAGAAGACCGCGAAGATCATGGCGCCCAGCGTGAGCTCGAATGTGGCAGGGAAGAAATCCCGCAGATCGGACAAGATAGGTCGCTGGGTGCGCAGCGAGTTGCCGAGATCACCCCTGAATAGGTCCACCATGTAGCGCACGTACTGCTGGTAGACGGGACGGTCGAGGCCGTACTTGTGCCGGTACGCCTGGATCTGGGCAGGGCGGGCGTTGCTGCCGAGGGCGGCCGCAGCGGGGTCCGTGGGCACGACGTGAGAGATGAAGAAGGCGGCGAAGCCAACCCCCCAGATGACGAAGACCAGGTACCCTAGCCGCCTCAGCAAGAAGGCAAGCACTGCACCTCCTCAGCCGCACTGGCGACCCACCATGGCACGGCCACGCCGTGGGAGGGACGTGGAGCCCCTCCCACGGACACGGCCTGGCCTTTGCACGAGCTCAAGGCTGCTTGGTAATGGCCGTGTAGTCGACGTCCCCCTGTGCGCTGCGCGCGAAGCCGTCGACCTTGGCCGTGCTCACGATCGGGTAGACGGGTTGGTAGAGAATCGCGAAGGGTCCGTTCTGCGCGACGTACTTCGTGAGCTGAGCGTAGATGGCCTTGCGTTGCGCCGGATCGGTGCTGGTCGCCGCCTCGTTCACCAGCTGGGTGGCGTGGGGGTCGTTCCACACGTTGCGCCAGGCGAGCGACTTGGCGTTGAAGTCTGCCAGCGGGCTGGCGTTGCCGTTCGGGTCGGGATAGTCGGGGCTCCACTGGGCAAGCACCAGCTGTGCGGCCTGCTGCCGGTAGATGGTGTAGAGCTGGGCGCTCGTGGTCTGCTTGATGTTGGCGGTGATGCCGATCTTCGCCAAATCGGACTGCACCGTGGCCGCCAGGTCCGCGCACGGCACGCCGCCGCCGCAGGCGCCGGTGGGGATGAGGAACTCGACCTGCATGCCGCCCGCCTTGCCGGCCTCGGCCATGAGCTGTTTGGCCTTCTCGATGTCGTGCTGGTAGTAGACGGTGGTATCGGCACCCAACAGGCCGTACGGGATGATGGTTTGCATCTTGCGACCCAGGCCCCCCAGCAGGTTGCTGATGATACCGTCCTGGTCGATGGCGTAGCGCACCGCGTCGCGCACGCGATTGTCAGCGAAGGGCGCGCCGGGGCCGGAGTTCATGCCAAGGTACTGCATTACGAAGGTGCCGGTCTTGTACGTCTTCAGGTCTGGATTCTGTTCGGCCTGCTTGAAGGCGTCGGGCGTGAAGTTGTAGGCGATATCGATCTCGCCCGAGGTCAACGCCGCACGCTGGGCGTTCGACTCCTGCATGTAACGCAGGATCACCCGCTTGATCGAGGGGGGGTTGGGGTACTTGGGGTTGGTGACGAGCACGACTTGCGAGCCGCGATCCCAGCGATCGAGCATGTAGGGACCGGAGCCGGCCGAGTGGTCGTTCAGCCAGTGCTGACCGTAATCATTGCCCTGGATGTGCTTCTGCACCTCGGTGGCGTCCATGATGCCCCCGATGTTGAACGTCAGCATGGCGAGGACGATCTGCGGGTTGACGCCCTTGGGAAGGGTGAGCTGCACGGTCTTGTCGTCGAGCGCCTTGGTCGAGCCGACCTTCAAGCCGGCCACGTCGGTGAACAGGAAGGCCGAGGGCCCGTTGATGTGGATGACGCGGTCGAACGACCACACCACGTCCTGCGCCGTCAGCGGTCGACCGGTGGAGAAGGTGGCGTCCGCGAGATGGAAGGTGATCGTCGTGCCGCCGTCCGGCGTGCTGGCGATGTCCCAACTCGTCGCCGCGTCCGGCACCACGTGCGAGAGGTCGGTGCCGGGGAACTGGACGAGGCGCTGGTAGGTGTTGTCGAGGATGGGTACCGGTGAGAACTCGTAGGCCACCCCCGGATCGAGCGTGATGAGGTCGGTCCAATCGCCGCCGATAACCAGCGTCTGCTGCCGGGCGGACTGCGCCGCGCCGAAGCTCAGAAGGCCGCCTACCAGCGCCACCGCAACGAACAATGCGAACCGAAGTCGTAGCATGGCTCCTCCTTAAGGGTGTTGGCCCAGCTATCTTACCGGAACGCCATGCTGCCGGTGCCGGTCCGGCGTCGACTCACGTCCAGTCCAGGATGACCTTCCCGGAGCGGCCCGAGCGCATCACCTCGAAGGCCTGCTCGAAGGCGTCGGCGGGGAAGCGGTGCGTGATGACCGGCGCGAGGTCGAGGCCGGACTGCAGCATGGCCGCCATCTTGTACCAGGTCTCGAACATCTGCCGCCCGTAGATGCCGCGGATCTCCAGACCCTTGAAGATGACGCGGTTCCAGTCGACGGCGATGTCCCGTTCGGGGATGCCGAGCAGCGCCAGCTTGGCGCCATGGTTGACGGTGTCGAGGATCTGGCCATAGGCAGCCGGCGCACCCGACATCTCGAACACCACGTCGAAGCCCTCGGTCATGCCAAGATCGCCCATGACCCCGCGCAGCGCGTCGCTGGCGCCCGCCGCATCGGACACGTCGACCACCCGGTCGACGGCCCCCATCGCCTCGGCCATCCGCAAGCGCTCGCCGTTGACGTCGGTGATGACGATGTAGCGCGCCCCCCTGAAGCGGGCGACCGCGGCCGCCATCTGCCCGATGGGGCCCGCGCCCGTGACCAGCACGTCCTCGCCGACCACGTCGAAGGCCAGCGCGGTGTGCACGGCGTTCCCGAGGGGATCGAGGATGGCCGCCCAGTCGTCGGGGATGCCCGCCGGCACCTTGAACGCGTTGCCGGCCGGAAGCACGAAGTGCTCGGCGAAGGCACCGGGGCGGTTCACGCCGACGCCCTGCGTGTTGCGGCACAGGTGCCGCCGGCCGGCGCGGCAGTTGCGGCAGTGTCCGCAGGTGATGTGTCCCTCGCCCGACACGCGGTCGCCCGGCGCGAACCCCTGCACCTCGGAGCCCACCGCCTCGACCACCCCGACATACTCGTGACCGGTGATCATCGGCACCGGGATGGTCCGCTGCGCCCACACGTCCCAGTTGTAGATGTGGACGTCGGTGCCGCAGATGGAGGTGTGCGTGATGCGGATCGTCAGGTCGTTGGGGCCCATCGCCGGCTCCGGCGCATCGATCAGCCACATGCCCGGACGCGGCTCGAGCTTGGCGAGGGCCTTCACGGCACCACTCCGAGGTCGCGGCCGATGCGCGTGAACGCCGCCACCGCGCGCTCCAGCTGCTCCGGGGTGTGCAGCGCCGACATCTGCGTGCGGATGCGCGCCTGGCCCTCGGGGACCACCGGGTAGGAGAAGCCGATGACGTAGATCCCTTCCTCGGCGAGCAGGCGGTCGGCCATGGTGGTGGCGAGGGCGGCGTCGCCGATCATCACCGGGATGATGGGGTGGTCGGCGCCGGTGAGGGTGAAGCCGGCCTCCGTCATGCCGCGCCGAAAGGCGGCGCTGTTCGCCCGCAGCCGCTCGCGAAGCTCGCCCGAGCTCTCCAGCAGGTCGAGCACCGCCAGCGACGCGCTGACCACCGCCGGCGCCACCGAGTTCGAGAACAGGTACGGCCGGCTGCGCTGACGCAACCACTCGACGATCTCCTTGCGGCCGCTGGCGTACCCACCAGAGGCGCCGCCGAGCGCCTTGCCGAGCGTGCCGGTGAGGATGTCGACGCGCCCCATGACCCCGCGGTGCTCGTGCGTGCCCCGCCCGTGCTCGCCCAGGAAGCCGACGGCATGGCTGTCGTCGACCATCACCATGGCGCCGAAGCGTTCGGCCAGGTCGCAGATGGCCTCCAGATCGGCCACCACTCCGTCCATCGAGAACACCCCGTCGGTCGCGATGAGCCGGTAGCGCGCGTCCGACGCCGCGCGCAGCTGCGCCTCCAGATCGGCCATGTCGTTGTTGGCGTAGCGGAAGCGCCGCGCCTTGCTGAGGCGCACGACGTCGATGATGCTGGCATGGTTGAGCGCGTCGCGGATGATGGCGTCTTCCGGTCCCAGCAGTGCCTCGAACAG
>CAYOXR010000545.1:0-1640 GCA_964407955.1 uncultured bacterium
GAGCTCTCATGTCTTGGAACGGGGTCGATGGCCGTGGCGCGGCCCGCCTGGCGTCCGCGCCGGGCGCGACGCTGCGGCGTGTGGCGCGCGGCCGCTGGCCCGGGCTCCGGCGCCGTGGCAGGCGCCCGCGGGACCCGCCGCGCGGCCATTTCACAGCTCGCGGCCGCGCACCTTGGCGAACACCATCTCGTCGGCCGGCCGGCCGTCGGGGTCGAGCGCCTCGCTGCGCAGCACGCCCTCGAGGCGGAAGCCGAGCCGCTCGGGGATGCGCCGGCTGCGGGTGTTGCGCGCGTCGCAGCGGATCTCGACGCGGTTGGCGGCCAGCTCGCCTGCCGCGAGGTCGGTGATGCCCGCCACCGCCTCGCTCATGTAACCGCGCCCCGTCTGTGACGTGCGCAGCCAGTAGCCGATCTCGAAGCGCCGCAGCGCCCAGTCGATGCGGTGCAGGCCGCTGGCGCCCAGGAGCACGCCGCTGTGCTTGTGGAAGATGTGCAGGCGGAGGTCCCGCCTGGCCAGGAAGCGCAGACGAGCGCGGTGAACGCTCTCCTCGCTCTCCTCCAGCGTCGGCGCCGCCTGCGCCCAGCGCAGCCACGGCCGCAGCTCGGCGAGGCTCTCCAGGACCGCGGCGTTGATCGCCGCGGCGTCCTCCCAGCGTGGCGCGCGCACCACCAGGCGCCCGGTCTCGAACGACTCGGGCACGTGCGGCAGGCTGGCGGAAGCTTCGCCGGCGGCGGCCATGCAGCCAGTATAACGCGCGCGGCGAAGGCTCAGCCGGGCGGGGCGTCCGGTGCGGCGTCCGGCACCGCATCCGGCCCCGCGTCCACCGGTAACCAGACACTGAACACGGCGCCGCCGCCCTCGTGGTTGCGGGCCTCCACGCGGCCGCCGTGCGCTTCCACCAACGCCTTCACGATTGCCAGCCCCAGCCCCGAGCCAGCCCCGTCACCGGCACCGCCTGTGGCCCCGTCTCCGGCGGCGTCGCTGGCGGCGTCCGCGTTGGCCGGCGGCGCGGGGCCGGCGGCACCCGGGACGGGACGGGCACGTCGGGAGCGCGCCGGGTCGCCGCGGTAGAAGCGCTCGAAGACACGCGCGGCGGCGCCCTCCGGCAGGCCCGGCCCGTGGTCCCGGACGGTGAGAAGGGCGCCGCCCTGCGCCGCCCGGGCGGCGAGCTCCACGGGCGCCCCGGCGCCGTGACGCAGGGCGTTGTCGACGAGGTTGCCGAGCACCTGCAGGATCCGGTCCGGATCGGCATAGACGCTCAATGAGGCCTCGACGGGCGTCAGCGTGAGGTCGACGCCGGCATCCGCCGCGCGCATGGAGAAGGCGTCACGGGTGCGCTGGAGCAGCGGCGCCACCGGCGTCGTGACGCGCCGCAGCGGGGTGCCTCCGGCCTCGGCCAGCGACAGCGTGCGCAGGTCGTCCACCAGGTGCGAGAGCATCATCACCTCGGCGTGCAGCCGCGACAGACCCTCGGCATCGGGCTGGCGGATGCCGTCCTGCATGGCCTCGAGCTCGCTGCGCAGCACCGCGATGGGGGTGCGCAGGTCGTGCGCCACGTCCGCGACCAGGTCCCTGCGCCACGCCTCCTCGCGCTCGAGCCCCTCTGTGAGCTGGTTGAAGGCCTCGGTGAGCACGCGCAG
>CAYOXR010000546.1:0-6565 GCA_964407955.1 uncultured bacterium
GGAGGTCAAGGCAGCGTAGCCGTTGATGGCACTCGGGAGGAGCATCGCCGCCTTACCCTGGGAGTAGATGTTCATCATGTCCACCCAGGTGTGCGTGGCGATACCGGGAGGGCCGTACTCGCGGGCGAGCTTGACGAACTCGGCGAAGCCGGGTTTGAAGTCGCCCGTGAAGATTGGCTTGGCCTGCGTCGCCCGGATCTGGTCCGGCGTCACGGCGCCACCTTCGAACCACGCCGGGTAGCCGGCCATGGCGTAGACGAAGCCCGCCAGATCGAGCGTGGGTTCCTCGCCCGGCGCGCCGCGCATCGTCAAGGGGTAGACGTCCGTGATCCCATCCTTGGCGAAGCCGTCCTTGAGCTGCTGCAGCGCGGTCTCGAGCTCGGGAATGGTGGTGGGGACCTTCACGTCGTACTTCTTGAAGAGGTCGGTGCGGTAGATGATGCCCGGGCCGAAGGCGTAGTAGGAGAGGCCGTAGAGGTGCCCGTCGACAGTGTTCGCCTCCGTGATCGAGGGGAAC
Organism: uncultured bacterium; assembly: GCA_964407955.1. Classification (GTDB taxonomy): domain Bacteria; phylum Deinococcota; class Deinococci; order Deinococcales; family Trueperaceae; genus JASBRS01. Next base: position 518 of record CAYOXR010000546.1, read on the forward strand.
ACGTCGTTCATGTCGATGTACTGGCTGTAGTCGCCGCTCGCCAGGTAGCCCTCGAGCGGTTCGAGGAAGCCGGCATAGCCATAGGTCTGGACGGCTCCGTCGGAGCCGAGCAGGATGATGTCGTAGCGGCCGCCGCCGGAGATCAGGTCGGTGAGCACCTTCTGCCGTACAGACGCCTCGTCACCCCATTCGATGGTGACCTTGATGTTGTTCGCCTGCTCGAACTGCTTCAGGATGTCTGTTTTCTCGGTGCCGGACGTGCCGAACAGGTCGGGGAAAGCGAAGCCCTGCGAGAACGAGATCACGCGGATCTCGGTCTGGGCCATGGCCAGCCCCGCGACTGCTACGGCCAGCATCAAGATGATTCGCCTTAGCATCGTCGGTTCTCCCTCCTAAGGAGTGGTCCTCATGCGATCGCGACGCGTTGCCTGGCGTCTCGTGTTGGTCCCGTATCGCCGACCTGCGTACGTCACGGCGGCGGCCGGGCGGGCGCTCACCCCCCTTCGGCGACGGCGCCTGTGAAGCCCATCGCCATGCTCGTACGGTGCGTGCGCTCCAGTAGTTCTGGAAGCCACCGTTCGAGCGATCGCAGCGTGTGTCGTGAATCGGGTACCGAGATGCTCACCGCCGCGAGGGCGTGGCCGCGAGTCCCCAGGATGGGCGCCGCGATGCAGCGGATGTGCGGCTTGTCCTCCTGATCGTCAACGGCGTATCCGCGCTCGCGGGTGCGTTTCAGCTCGGCTCGCAACCGCTCCGGTGTGGTGATCGAGTTCTCGGTCTTGGGCGCGAGGGAGGCCTCGCTCAGGTAGCGTTCAAGCGTGCCAGGCGGGCTGAAGGCAAGCAGCGCCTTGCCCACGCCGGTGGTGTGCGGGGTGGTGCGCCTGCCGATGCTGGTGTTCAGGCGGATGGCGTGGGGTGTGTCCCGACGGTCGATGTAGACGAGATCCAGGCCGTCGAGGACGGCCAAGTGTATGGTCTCCTGCGTCAGCTCGGAAAGCTCGTTGAGGGCCGGCGTCGCGGCCTCGCGCACGTCCAAGTGATTCAAGATGGCGTTCGCGAACTCGAGCAGGCCGAGCCCGAGGCGGTAGTGGTTCGTGACGGGGTCCTGTGCCGCGAGGTTGCGTCGTACCAGGCTGGACAGCAGCCGGTGCGTGGTGGAGGGCGCCAGCCCACAGGTGTTGCCCACCTCGCCGAGCCCCACCGGCGCGCCGGCACGCAGCAGCGCGAAGAGCACGTCGAGCGCACGGTCGACGGTCTGGTTCGTCGCGGTCGTGATTCGCGGCGTGCCCATGCTCCCCCTCCGCTACTTCCGATATGCGGAATGGCATTCTGGATTCCGGAAGCCGCACGTTCATTGTGTTGGTGCTGGCAGACCTTGGGTTTTGGCCGTTGAGACATCGAGTACACAGCGAGGGGTCGGAGCCTGCACGAGACGCCCTGTCGACCGGGTGATGTCAGGTCCGGCCCCCGCCGGGCTCGACCGGCAGGCCCTCATAGAGGCGAAGGTCCGCGAAGTGAGCGTGGCCACGGTACCAGTTGATGTGGGGCACGCCGAAGACGAAGTAGTGCGGGTGCCCTCCGGACGGCCACGTGGCCGGATTGGTGGCGAAATCCGGCTCGGGCTCGCCGGGGCGATTGCCGTGCCACACCATGCCCTCGTCGAACGCGATGCTTCCCCGCACCACGCGTTCGTGCGACTCGCCGTCGAAACGACCGGCGATGGACAGCTCGAAGCCGACCGTGTTCCTCTCGATCGTGACCTCGTACCAGCCGTCTGGCCGGTAGCCACAGACCGGCCGGTTGTCTGGGTGCCAACGGCTGTCCTCGCCTCCCAGACAGTGCAGGTAGTACACGAAGTCGTTGGCCCTGGCAACGGCATCGCTGGCCCCGTAGTCGCGTAGGCCCATGTACTCCACATTCACCGGGCCTTCCCAGCCGGAGGCGCGTGCGATGCTTGGGGTGACGAAGCTATCGATCGACACGATCTTGCGCGGATGGATCCAGGTGTTGTTGTGCGGCACCGGCATGGCATCGAGGATGGCGAGGAGGTACAGGCCGTTCCCCTGGGCCGCGTCGCTCCAGGGACCGCCCAGCTCGCTCCCGTCGAGCTCGGCCAGCGTGAAATGCGGGCGGCCGACGCGCAGCTCCACGCGGTAGAAGCGCGGCAGGGGACGGCTGTTGTGCACGACACCGGCATCCGTGTGTCGCGGCGTGTCGAGCCGAAGCGCGGGCGTGCCGTCGCTGGTCACCGCCGTGAACGCCGGGTCGCCATCCGTTGCCGAGATGACACCATCGTTGTCGTGATCGCGGGCGTAGAGCTCGAGCCCGAGCCAGCCGTCGTCCCCGTAGGCAAGGTGCTTTCGGAAGGAGCGGAACGGCGGCGTCGGAGGGAGCGCGTTGCGCGCCGGCATCCACTCACCCGACCACTGGGCCGGCCCCGGCATGGACCGGTAGTCCCAGTAGGCCCCGCCCTCATCGAACGGGTCGGTGATCTGCTCGTAGGTGTCCTCGTTCCAGCGGGTCTGCGGGACCGGGTCACGGAAGCGCTCGCGCCGCAACAGCCGCCACGAGAGAGCGGGGTCCGGATGCACGAGTCCATGGTAGCCGCCACCCGCCTTCCTCATCCCCGCGCCTCGGTGGCCAGGCTCCGGCTCGGACATCCGGGCGGTGGACCGGCCGGCGGTGACGCCAGCGAATAGGATGGGGCCATCATGAGCACCGCAACGCGACCCGTTCGCACCGACGCGCCAGTCAGCGACTTCGTGCGGCGCCACTTCCGGCACTTCAACGCGGCCACGCTCGTGGACGCGGCCGACGCCTACGCTCGGCACGTGGGCGGCGGCGGCGCCATGATGGTCACGCTGGCGGGCGCCATGAGCACCGGGGAGCTGGGCCTGTCGCTGGCCGAGATGATTAGGCGGGACATGGTGCACATCATCAGCACGACCGGCGCCAACCTCGAGGAGGACGTGTTCAACCTCATCGCGCACGACTTCTACGAGCGCGTTCCCGACTATCGCGATCTCACGCCCGGCGACGAGCAGGGGTTGCTCGAGCGGCAGATGAACCGCGTCACCGACACCTGCATCCCGGAGGAGGAGGCCATGCGCCGGCTGGAGGGCGCGCTGCTGGCCGAGTGGAGGCGTGCCGACGACGCCGGCGAGCGCTACTTCCCGCACGAGTTCCTCTACCGCCTCATCCGCTCGGGCGCGCTCGAGGAGCACTACCAGATCGATCCCGCCGACTCCTGGCTGGTGGCCGCGGCCGAGAAGGACCTGCCGATCGTCACGCCGGGCTGGGAGGACTCGACCACCGGCAACATGTACGCCGCGCACGTCATCGGCGGCGAGATCAAGAACGTCGGCACCGTCAAGGGTGGCATCGAGGCGATGACGTTCCTGGCTGACTGGTACACCCGTGCGGCGCAGGAGCGCAGCATCGGCTTCTTCCAGATCGGCGGGGGGATCGCAGGAGACTTCCCCATCTGCGTCGTGCCGATGCTCCAGCAGGACCTGCAAAGGCCGGGTGTGCCGGTGTGGGGCTACTTCTGCCAGGTGAGCGACTCCACCACCAGCTACGGTTCCTACTCGGGTGCCGTTCCCAACGAGAAGATCACGTGGGGCAAGCTCACCGTCGACACGCCCCGCTACGTCGTCGAGTCCGACGCCACGATCGTGGTGCCGCTCATGTTCGCAGTGGTCCTGGGGCGTTAGCCGGCGTCGGCCAGGGGCGCGTTGAGGGGGACGCCAGCATGAACAGCGTACAGGTCACCGTCTTCGAGGTGGGCAGGTTGCGGTTCGACCTGGCCGAGGCCTACGGCGCGGAGGCAGCCCGGGGTGTGCCCGCTGCCGCCGCGGTCATCCCCGTGCAGGCGTTCCATCTGGCTCTGCCGGGGCGCTCGGTCATGGTGGACGCGCCGCACTACGACGAACGCGACACCCCCGACGCGTACCTGCTCCCGGGCTACCGGCCGCCGCCGCCGCTGGAGGCCCAGCTCCGCGACCGCGGCATCGCCCCCGAGGACGTCACCGACGTCATCATCACCCACCTCCACTTCGACCACTACGGGGCACTCGCCCACGGTGAAGGGGGCGCTGCCCGGCCCACCTTCCCCAACGCCCGCCACTACCTGGGCCGCGGCGACTGGCCGCCCGCCGCGGACGAGGACGTGTCCCTGGCGGCGCGCACCGTGGGTGTCGTCGAGGCGCACGGCCTTCTCGAGCTGGTCGACGGCGACGCCGACCTCGGAGACGGCCTCGGCGTGGTGGCGGCTCCGGGCGAGTCGCCCGGTCATCAGCTCGCCCGCGCCCAGCTCGGTAGCGACGTGGTGTACGTAGTCGGCGACCTGTTCCATCACGCTCTCGAGTTCCGGGGCAACGGCCCCGACGTGCGCTGGGTGGATGCCAAAGCCATGGCGGGGAGCAAACGCGCGCTGGCCACCCGCGCCGCCGACGAACGGGCGCGCGTCTACATCAGCCACATCACCGGTGCCTACCGTGTGGCCCGCAGCTGCGGCGGCTTCAAGTGGGTGCGCTCGGCGTGAGTGGCGCTCGCGCCCGCCGCGCGGCTGGGCGCTGCCGGCGCGGAACGCGCGCCTAGAAGGCGTACGTGAGGCCGACCCTGAGCTGGCCGTTGTCCTTCCAGGCGCCGTAACGACTGCCGTCTCTGCCGTAGAAGACGTACAGGTCCGCGGTGCCGTGGACGCCGTCGGCGAACGCGTAATCGAGGTGCGGGCGCAGCATGCCGCTGCCGTCGCTGAGATCGAAGAGCCAGCTGGCTTCCAGGCTGGCGCGGGCGCTCGGCTCGTAGTGCAGCGTCACCAGGCCGCTGACAGTGGTCTGGCCGGTCCCGCCCTGGTCGGCGCGGGTGTGCTCGACGATGGCCTCGAGCTGGCCCAGCAGGCCGCTCGGGAAGGTGTGCTCGACCTCGAGGACGGCCTGGTAGCCGGGGTTGCCGATCGTCGGGTCGGTGCCGTTCGGGTCGTGCGTGAAGGTGTAGGCCGCCTCGCCGCGGAACACCGCCCACGAGGTGGCCGCCGAGAAGTCGAGCCCGACCAGGTCGTAGCGATCGTAGCTCAGCACGCTCTGGGCCAAGTACTCGCCGGCGGTGGGGGTCGGCACGAGCCGCATGCTCACGGTCGGAACGGTCTTGATGCCGTGCACGTACGCCAGGCTGACGTCCGCGCCCGCCAGCACGTCGAGATCGAGTGTGGCACGGACGCCGAACTGCACGTTGGCGAGCTCGACACCGGGGCGCTCGTCGTCGGTGGGCTCCTGGCCGACGATCTGCACGCCCGGCGGCAACGCCGGGGCCGCCGTCGTCTGCCAGCGTGCGGCGGGAGCCACCGACGCCTCGAAGACCGGCACCAGGACGCTGTCGACGGTCAGCCCCTCGGGGGCATGAAGGATCACGCGCAGAGCGGGGATGGGGAGCTTGTCATCCGCCGGGTCGGCGACCGGGAACGACAGGTCACGCGGGTTGAGGACGTCGACGGGACTGACCGCATCGGTCGTTCCCCAGGCGATGATCTGCTGGCCGGCGATCACATCGAACTGCTTCAGGTAGACGGTGGCGTACGCCTTGCCGAGGCGGACCTCGCCCCCGCCGGCGGCGCCGTCGTAACTGCCGATCAGCTCGGCCTCGAAGCTGGCGTCGGGGAACAGCCCGGCACCGACCTCACCGCTGGCGCGCAGCGTCAGCGTGGCGGACGCCACCGACACCGTGCCGTCGAAGGCGACGCCGAACTCGCTGCTCAGCTCGCCGCCGACGTCCACGCCGGGCTTGGCGGCGGCCAGACCGCAGCAGGCGAACAAGAGGATGGCAAGCAGAAACCGTCGCACGCCTCACCTCCGCAGGAAGCGCTCGGTGAAGATCTCGTCGGGGAGAGTCTTTTCGACCTTGACGTCGCGCTGCTCGATGGTGGTGGTGGTGCCGCCGGCCTGGCTGTGCATGCGCAAGCGGCTCGGCAGCAGGTAGCCATCCACGGTAGTGGTGGCGTCGATGGTCATCACCTTGAGTAGCGCGCCGCCGCGGTAGAACTCGACCCGG
>CAYOXR010000547.1:0-2136 GCA_964407955.1 uncultured bacterium
AGCACGTCGAAGCTCACCAGCACGGCGCGGGTGGCCAGGGTGGAGGGCGCCCGGATGCTCGGCGCGACCGCGGCGACGGCCGCGTCCACGGCAGCGTCCGCTTCGGCGGGCCGGTCCTCCGCCGCGACGGGAACGGGCGAGGTGTTCACGTGGCCGATTCCAACCGGGGCATATGACGGTAGCCTATCGCAACGCGCCCCGCGTGGCGCTGGCGCCGGCCGCCCCATTGGCGCGCCGGGCGCCGGGCCCACCCGGGCGGCCGCGACCAGTGACGGAGGCCCTCGTGCCGGAGCGAAGGCGCGATTCTGGGAGGTACGCATGAAGCAGGCCGGTCGCGAAGCGCGGCCGGCCGGAGCGGCGTCCGGGCCGACGGGCGCGGTCCGCTCGCCGGCAGGCTGGCTCGAGGACCTGTTCGTCGTTGCCGCCTTGCTGGCGTTCGCGGGCGCCTTCAGCTCGCTCGTCAGCGGGGCGACGACCGCCGCGACCGACAGCAATCCCGCCGTGCAGCTGCTCTTCGGCATTATCTACGCCGTGACGCTCGTCCTCGTCGTCCGTCGACGCGCCGCGTTCACGCGCTACCTCTTGGCGGAGAAGGTGCTGGTCGCCCTCGTCGCCCTGGCGCTGCTATCCATCGTGTGGGCGGCCCTTCCGGCGGTCGCGGCCAGGCGCGCCGTGGCTCTCGCCGGGACGACCCTGTTCGGCATCTACCTCGCGACGCGCTACTCGCTCGGCCGGCTGCTCGAGATCGTCGGCTGGCTGGGCGTCATCGCGCTGACGGCGAGCCTCGTGGCCGCGCTGGCGTTCCCCGCCTACGGTGTCATGCACGACAGGCTGTACGCCGGCGCGTGGCGCGGCGTGTTCGTGCACAAGGACGTGCTGGGGCGGGTCGCGGCCCTGGCAGCGGTGACCTTCCTGTTGCTGGCGCTCCGCCCCGGTCCGCGCCGCCGGCTCTTCATGGCGGCGTTGCCGCTGGCCGCCCTGCTCCTCGTGCTCTCGCAATCGGCGACGGGCTACGTCGTCCTCGCCGTGTGCGTCGCCGTGCTGCCCGCGCTGCGGGTCTTGCGCTGGCCGCGCAAGCGGATGCTCGCCGGCGCCGCCATAGCGGCCGGCGCGCTGGTGGTTGCGGGCGCCGTCGTCGCGCTCTTCGCCGGCGCGATCCTCGGTCGCAGCTTCACGCTCACCGGGCGCACGTCGCTGTGGCAGCTGTGCCTGGAGGCGGTGGGCCGGCGCCCCTGGCTGGGTTACGGCTACGGCAGCTTCTGGAACGGCCTGGACGGCCCGTCGGCTCGCATCTGGGCGCAGCTCACGTGGCAACCGCCGAACGCCCACAACGGCGCGATCGACATCCTCCTCGGTGTCGGCGCGGTCGGGCTGGCGCTCTTCCTGGTGGTGCTGGTGAGAGCCGTCGTGGCCAGTGCCCGGGCCTACCGCTCCGGCCTCGGCCACGACGCCGTGTGGCCGCTGATCTTCTTCGTCTTCCTGGTGGTGAGCAACATCACCTACACCACGATGTTCCTGCGCAACGACATCTACTGGGTGCTCCAGGTGGCCCTGACGCTGCAGATCGTCATGCGGCAACGGGAGGGTGACGGCGAGGCAGCCTTGGCCGACACACGTACTTGACGGTCGGGCGCCATCGCTCGGGCCCGCGGCACGCGTCTCGATGCCAGGACCGTGCCGCTCGTTGCTCGCCGCGTCGGCAGCAGCGTCAGCCGGCCCGGGCGGCCAGCGCGTCCTGGTAGATGGCCATGAGCGAGTCGTAGTTGGGCTCCGCCGCGTACCGGCGCTCGTACGCGTCGCGGGCGTTCGCCCTCATCGCCCTGAGCTCCGCGGGGTGCTCCACGAGCCATGACGCGACGCGGGCCAGGTCCTCGGAGTCGCCCACGCCGAACGTGAGTCCCGTCCGGCCGTGCTCCACGATCTCCGCCAGCGCGCCGATGTTCGACGCCATCACCGCCGTGCCCGCCGCGTACGCCTCGGCCACCACCATCGGGAAGCCCTCGTACCACAGCGAAGGCACCACCAGGAAGGCCGCGCGCTGCATCTCTTCGCGCACCTCGGCGGCCGGCAGGCGGCCGGCCAGGGTGATGCCGGGGGCGTCGCCGGCCGATCGGGACGCCACCTTCATCAGCGGCC
>CAYOXR010000548.1:0-13699 GCA_964407955.1 uncultured bacterium
GCGATCGGCTTGAACGAGGTGGCGCGCCGCGCCATCACCTCCGACCCCGAGTGGCACGGCGGGCGCTATCCGCAGGGCCGCCAGCCCGAGCGGGGGCTCGGGCTGGCGCGCGCCATCGCCATGCTGTCGTACCGCAGCTTCGACTCCCTGGAGCAGAAGTTCGGGCGCGAGCGAGCGGCGGCCGGGCGGGACCTCCTCGGCGTGAGCTTCGAGATCGAGTCCTACCTCGACTATCAGGGCGTCAAGCTGGTGCAGCGCTTCGATGCCAACACCTACCTCTACCTGACGCGGGCGATGGACGACTACGACGTGGCGGCAGGAAGGGGCAAGGTCGGGGCCGTGCTCGAAAGGATGCGCATGCCGGCTCTGGTCATGGGCATCGCCTCCGATGTGCTCTACCCCGAGGCGGAGCAGCGCGCGCTGGTGGAGGCGCTGCCGTCCGCGCGCTACGCCACCATCCGCTCGCCCCACGGCCACGACGCTTTCCTCATCGAGTTCCCGCAGGTCGCGGCGCACGTCCGGCGTTTCCTTCAGGAGGTGGGCTGAGGCCGGCGCGGAGCGGCCGTGCCCGTTGGCCGGGGCAGGCAACGGCTGAGCCGAGGTGCTAAGATGGATGACTGCCAGGGAACGTAGGCCCTGGCGCACAATGCCCGGCACGAAGGCTCCCGGGGGCGACACGGCTTCGACGGGGCCCCGCCGAGGGCATGGTTGCGCGTCGCGGAGGCAGCTGGCCGCGTTACCAAGCTGCAACGCCATTAACTGGCAATAACACCTACGCTCTGGCTGCGTAACCCGTAGTCAGCGTCGCCCGGAAGCCCCGCCTGCGGCTCGCCGGATCCGACGACCCAATGCAGGCTGGTACCGACGCTCGGGCGTTGACGTCGGGGCGAGACTCAAAGACGCCTAAGCGCGCGGCGAGTGCCGGCCGTCGAGCCGGCCGCGCGCCGACAAGCGATCGACGGCTACACGCGTAGACGCCTGTCCACGGGGGTTTCGGACGCGGGTTCGACTCCCGCCGCCTCCACCACGCCGGCCGGACGCTCGCTGGAGCGTCCGGCCGCACTCCAGCCACCCACCGATCCCGCTGACAAATCGCGTTGCCGGGCCCATTCCCGCATGGTAAGCTTGAGCCACATCGGCATGGTCAAGGCGAGGAGGACCCCGAGTGGCAGAGGTAGTGTTGGAGCACGTCTACAAGCGGTTCGGGAACGTGACCGCCGTCCAGGACTTCAACCTCGAGATCGATGATGCCGAGTTCATGGTGTTCGTCGGACCGTCGGGTTGCGGCAAGACGACGACCTTGCGCATGATCGCCGGCCTTGAGGAGATCACCGAGGGGACCGCGCGTATCGGCGAGCGTGTCGTGAACGACGTGCCCCCGAAGGACCGGGACATCGCCATGGTCTTCCAGAACTACGCCTTGTACCCGCACATGAACGTCCACCAGAACATGTCGTTCGGACTGCGCCTGCGCAAGACGCCTCGCGACGAGATCGAGAAGCGCGTCCATGACACCGCCCAGATCCTGCAGATCGAGCACCTGCTCGACCGGCGGCCCCGCGAGCTGTCCGGGGGCCAGCGGCAGCGCGTGGCTCTCGGGCGCGCCATCGTTCGCGAGCCCAAGGTCTTCTTGATGGACGAGCCACTGTCCAACCTCGACGCCAAGCTCCGCGTCGAGATGCGCGCGAGCATCAGCAAGCTCCACCGCCAGCTCGGCGTCACCACCATTTACGTGACGCACGACCAGATCGAGGCCATGACCATGGGTACGCGGATCGTCGTCATGAAGGACGGCGTCATCCAACAGGTCGACAGCCCAATCAACCTCTACGACAAGCCGACCAACCGCTTCGTCGCTGGATTCATCGGCTCGCCGGCCATGAACTTCATGGTCGGAACGGTGCACGACGGCCGCATCAAGAGCGGGCAGTTCGACCTGAAGCCCAACGGCGAGCTGGCGCAGAAGCTGGCACCCTACAACGGCAAGAAGGTCTACCTCGGCATCCGCCCCGAGAATCTCGGGCTCAAGGGCTATGCCGACATCGCCGAGGCCGACAACATCATCACGGCCACGGTCGACGTGGTCGAGCCGCTCGGCGCCGAGACGCAGATCATCGCCTCGGTTGGCGGTGACCAGAGCGTCGTCGCGAAGGTCGACCCGCACGCTCAGGTCAAGATGGGCGACGAGATCCAGCTGCTCGCCGACGTCAACTTCCTGCACGCCTTCGACATCGAAACGGAACACAACATCCGCTTCCGCTGAGCCGGAAGCGTAGGCGCGGGCTTCAGCGCGGGCGGGGCGGTTCCGGCCCCCCGCCCGCGCTGTCGTGACGGTCCCAGGGCGCGGCCGCGCGCGACTCGCACCGAGGCCGGTCGAGGCGCGCGAGGCGCCGTGCGCATGCGGGGTAGACTGTCGGCCGGAATGCTCCTGGCCGCGCTGCAACGGGTGGAGAAGGTCTACGGGGACCAAGTGGTGCTCGAAGACGCCAGCATAGAGCTTCGCGACGACCAGCGAACCGCGCTCGTCGGACGCAACGGGGCCGGCAAGACGACCGTCCTGCGGCTGCTCATGGGCATCGAGGCAGCGGACCGCGGAACGGTGTTTCGCGCTTCCGGCGTGACGCTGGCTCTGCTCGCCCAGGACCCGCCGTTCACGCAAGAGGACAGCGTGGAAGGGATCGCCCGAAGCGCGTTTGCCGATCTCGAGGCCATGGAGGCCGAGCTGGCCGAGCTCGAGGCGGCCGGCCTGCAGGACCCCGAGCGCTACCATCGCTGGGAGCGCCTGCACGAGGTCTTCGAGCGCCGCGGCGGCTACGCCCGACGGGCGCGGCGAGACGCTGTGCTGCACGCGCTCGGGTTCCGGGGGCGGGAGGCACAGGCCGTCGTGAATCTCTCCGGCGGCGAGCGCACCCGGCTGGGTCTGGCACGGATACTGATGGCCCAACCGGACGTCCTGCTGCTCGATGAGCCGACCAACCACCTCGACCTCGAAATGCGCGCCTGGCTGGAGGGATACCTGGCGCGCTACCCGGGGGCCGCCCTCATCGTGTCGCACGACCGTGCATTCTTGGACGCGGCCTGCGACACCACCGCCGCGGTGGGGCTCGGCCGCTTGCAGATGGGAGACGGTGCGCCCAGCGCCTTCCGCGCCGCGCGCGAAGAGGAGCGTCGCATCCAGCAAGCCACGTATCGCAATCAGGAACGCGAGCGCGGACGGCTGGAGGCGGCTGCGGCGCGCATGAAGCGATGGGCGGGGCAGAGCGAGAAGCTGCACCGCCGCGCCAAAGCGATGGAACGCCGCACCGAGCGCTACACGGCGAGCATGGTGGCGGCGCCCACACCAGGCGAGCGCACCACGCGCTTTCACTTCGAGTCCGACGCCTCGGGGGAGATCGTGCTCACGGCCCGCCACCTGAGCAAGGGCTACGGGCGGCAGCTCTTCAAGGACGTGAGCGTCGAGCTCAGGCAGAGGCAGCGCGTGGCCCTGGTCGGCCCGAACGGCGCGGGCAAGACGACGTTCCTGCGCTTGCTGCTGGGTGAGGTCGCCAGCGACGATCCACGCGGCGAGGTGCGCAGCGGCGCCCGTGTGCGGATGGGTTACTACGATCAGGACCTCCGGGGCGTGGACCCCGAGTCCACGCTGATGGAGGAGCTGATCCGCCTGGTCGGGGAAAGGGAGGCGCACGACCTGCTCGGCCGCTTCCTGTTCCCCTTCGAGGCGCAGTACAAGCGCGTCGAGGACCTTTCCGGTGGGGAGCGTGCCCGACTGGCATTGCTGAAGCTCACCTTGGGGCGGTACAACCTGCTCGTGCTCGACGAACCGACGAACCACCTCGACGTGGAGATGATCGAGGCGTTGGAAGGCGCGCTCCGCGCGTACCGGGGGACCCTGCTGCTGGTGTCTCACGACCGCCGCTTCCTCGAGACGCTGGCCACCGCTGTATGGGAGATCAAGGACGGCCGATTCGAGGCGTTCGAGGGCGATTGGTCCTTTTACCAGCGCCTCACCCAGCGCCGGCGGGCCGACCGGGAGCGAGGCGAGCGTGCCGATCCGGAAACGGCGCCGTCGGCGGCGGCACCTGAGCCGCAGAGCGCTTCAGGGCCCTCGCGCTGGCGACTCGAGCGTATGCGCGAGGACCTCGAGGAACGGATCGCCGGCCTCGAGCGCGAGCTCGACGGGCTGGCCGAGAGGCTGGCGGCCCCGCAGGCCGAGGACACGCAGGCGCTCGTGGTCCTGGGCGAGCGCCATGCGGCCGTGGAGCGCGAGCTCATCGAGGTCCTCGCCGAATGGGAAGCGATCACGGAACGGCTCGGCGCCGCCTGAGTGCGGCTGTCTGCCCCGCGCCGCGGGGACGAAGGAGGAATGACATGCAGCGCGTCCGGTACCGCAGCTTCGACGGGATTCACTGGGGTGAGGTCGAAGGCGGTTACATCCAGCAATTGACCGCCATGCTCGGTCGCCCGAGCGGGCACACCGTGCCACTCAGCGACGTCACCCTGCTGCCGCCGTGCGAGCCCGGCATCATCATCTGCGTGGGCCGGAACTACGTGCGTCACATCCGCGAGATGGGTCGCGACGTCCCCAAGGAACCGGGCCTGTTCCTCAAGGGCATCAACACCCTGCGTGGCCCTGGCGACGACGTCCCCTACCCGAGCTGGACCAACGACCTGCAGCACGAAGGGGAGCTGGCGGTGGTGATTTCACGGTCCATGCGCGACATCGACGCGGAGCAGGCCTTCGAGTACGTTCTCGGTTACACGTGCGCGCTCGACGTGACCGCGCGTGACCGGCAGAACTCGGACCTACAGTGGGTTCGGGGCAAGTCGGCCGACGGCTTCTGCCCGGTGGGGCCGTGGCTGGAAACGGATCTCGATCCGAGCAAGCTGCGCGTGACCACACGGGTCAACGGCGAGATCAGGCAGGACAGCGATACCGGGCACATGATCTTCTCGGTGCCGGAGATACTCAGCTACATCAGCCGCTTCATGACGCTTGAACCCGGCGATCTGGTATTGACGGGCACTCCGGAGGGCGTCGGCCCTCTGGCCGTCGGTGACAGTGTCGAAGTCGAGGTGGAGAGCGTAGGAACGCTCATCAACGAGGTCGTTGCGGGATGAGCGTGTTCCCGGACTTCCCCCGGGTTCGTGATGCCGGCGGGGTCCTGATCGTGGACACCTTCCACAACGGTCTGCCCGGCACCATCGCGGTGTTCGCGGTGCCGCTGCCCGAGGGGGGGTTCGCCCTGGTGGAGAGCGGGCCGGGGGTGACGCTCGAGAACGTCGAAGCGGGCGTGGAGGCGGCGGGGCTCGACCTCCGCGAGTTGCGCGCGCTGCTGGTCACCCACATCCACCTGGACCATGCCGGCGCGGCCGGCGCGCTGGCCGCTGCCGCCGGCAACGCCGAGGTGGTGGTCCACGCCATCGGCGCGCGCCACCTGGCCGATCCAACGCGCCTGCTGGGCAGTGCCAGACGAATCTACGGCGAAGCAATGGACCGGCTGTGGGGGCCGATGCAGCCCGTCCCGGCGGAGCGTCTGCGAGCCGTGGAGGGCGGTGAGCGCCTGCGGCTGGGCGGTCTCGAGATCGAAGTCATCTACACCCCTGGCCACGCCTCCCACCATGTGAGCTACCTGCTCGGCGACGGCACCCTGTTCACCGGAGACAGCGCCGGCATCCGCTTGCCGGCATCGCCGCTGACGCGGCCGGCGCTGCCCCCGCCGGAGCTTTCGCTGGAGGCCTGGGAGGACAGCGTGGCACGCATGCGTGCGGCACAGCCCCGGCGCCTCATGCTGACGCACTTCGGTGAGGTGTCGCAGCCCGACGTCCACCTCGCAGGGCTGCCGGTACGCAACCGCGCTTGGGCCGAGGCCATCCTGGCAGGGATCAACGCGGGCGAGGGCGAGGCCGCCCTGGTGGCGCGCGTCCAGCGCCTCGAGGACGGTGAGCTCGCCTCTTCGGGAGCGCCTGCGGGTGTGGCCTACCGCAACAAGGTCACGAGCGACGCGGCCATGACCGTCATGGGAGTGTCGCGCTACTGGCGCAAGCACCACCCGGAGCGGCTCCGCGAGGAGGCGTGAGCGGTGTCCTCGGCGCACGGGTACAGTAGCGCCATGATGCCGTTCCCACTGGACCGACCCGCGAGGATCGGAGTGCTGGTGTCCGGCCGCGGCACGAACCTGGAGGCGCTGATGCGGGCCTATCCGCCGGGCGGCAGCGATCGCGACGCGCTGGGCGAGGTTTGTCTGGTCATCAGCAACCGCGCCGGGGTCCGCGCATTGGCCAAGGCGCAAGCTGCCGGCGTGGCTGCGCTACACCTGGCCTTCGACGATCGCGCGCGCTTCGAGGAAGGCGCCCTTGCGGCGCTGACGGCAGCGGGCGTCGACCTGGTGTGCCTGGCGGGCTTCATGCGTATCCTCTCGCCCGACTTCGTGCGACGCTACCGCGGTCGCCTGTTGAACATCCATCCCAGCTTGCTGCCGGCGCATCGCGGCCTGCACGCTCAGCGCCAGGCGCTCGAAGCCGGCGTTCATGAGTCCGGTTGCACGGTCCACTTCGTGGACGAAGGCGTCGACAGCGGCGCCATCATCGTGCAACGGCGGGTGCCGGTGCTTCCGGATGACACCGAGGAAAGCCTGACTGTCCGCATCCGCGCGGAGGAGCACCTGGCGTTTCCCGAGGCGGTGCGGCTGGTGCTTACCGGCCGGATCGTTCAAGGCCACGAGGAGGTGCGGCAATGAAGGTCCTGGTCGTGGGCGCCGGTGGCCGCGAGCATGCGCTCGCCTGGAAGCTGGCCCGTTCGGAACACGTGGAGGATGTGCTGGTCGCTCCCGGTAACGGTGGCATGCGCGATGTCGCGCGCACGGTCGACGTGCCGCTAGAGGTGGACGCCCTGCTGGCCCTGGCGCAACGCGAGCGCGTCGACCTCACCGTGGTAGGCCCGGAGGCGCCGCTGGTAGCGGGGCTGGTCGATGCCTTCCAGGCGGCTGGCTTGCGTGCGTTCGGCCCGACCGCCAAGGCGGCGCGCCTCGAGGGATCGAAGCGCTTCGCCAAGGAGTTCATGGCGCGCCACGGCATCCCGACCGCGGCGTTCCGGACGTTCCGCGACCGCGCTGCGGCGCAGGCCTACCTGCGCGAGGTGGGCGCGCCCATCGTCGTGAAGGACTCGGCCCTGGCTGCCGGCAAGGGCGTCACGGTGGCACGGTCGCTGGAAGCCGCCGCGGCCGCGGTCGACGCGGTCCTGACGCGGCCCGGCGCGGAGGTCGTGATCGAGGAGATGCTGGTCGGACAGGAGATCAGCCTGCTGGTGTTCACCGACGGCCTGGCCTACCGGCCCATGGTCATGGCACAGGACTACAAGCAAGCGCTGGATGGGGATGCGGGCCCGATGACGGGCGGCATGGGAGCGGTGGCTCCGGTCGCATTGCTGACCTCGGCGCAGCAGTGGCAGGCCATGACCACCGTCGTCGAGCCGACGCTCAAGGCGCTCAACGCAGACGGCATCGCCTACCAGGGCGTGCTGTACATCGGCCTCATGATCACTTCGGACGGGGCCAAGGTGCTCGAGTTCAACGTGCGCCTCGGCGATCCCGAGACGCAGGTGGTGCTGCCGCTGCTCGACACCGATCTGTTGCGCCTGCTGGAGAGCGTTGTCGATCGCCGACTCGCCAGGCTCGAGCTGGGCTGGTCCGGCCGCTCCGCCGCCTGCGTGGTGATGGCGGCACCGGGCTACCCAGGCGCCTATGAGACGGGCATCGCCATCGACGTGCCCGGCGATCTGGGCGCCGACGTGCTCGTCTTTCACGCCGGCACGCGCGTCGTCGACGGCGTTCTGGTGTCTAGTGGCGGCCGCGTCCTGAACGTGGTGGCGCTGGCCGATGGCCTCGACGAGGCCGTGCGCCGTGCCTACGCCGCCGCCGATCGCATCCGCTTCCCCGGGGCGCACGTGCGCCGCGACATCGGCGGGCGCCTGCTCGTCCGCTGAGCCGGTCCGCCCCTCAGCCTGCCGGACGCTGTGGCGACCCGCGGCGATCGCACGGCGGGCTAGCATGTGGCCATGCTGGACGACTTCCAAGCACTCGCCGAGCGCGACGCCAGCGGCTTCCTGACGAGGCTGGCCGCCTTGCCCGGCTCCTATGACGGTCCCGACGGGCGCCAGGCGGAGCCCTACGGCGTTCTGGGCTTCGGCGAGACGTCGCTGCTTCCGCCCCTGCTCGCGCCCTGGATCGACGCCCCCATGGTCGCGCAGGGCACGCAGTTCCTGATGACGTCGGGTTTCGACTTCGGCGAGGTGGCGGCGCTCCGGGTGACAGCCGAGCTGTCGGGTGCGCGACCCGTCGTCCTCGGCGACGCCGCCTTCGAGCCCAGCTACCGCGTCGTGTCGGGCACGCTCAGTGCCTACACCCACATCTGCTACCTGGCCCACGCCACCGGTCACGTTCAGGCGCTGACGGCCGCCGAGGCCGTAATGCGTGGGCTGGTCGAGCGCTGCGGTCCAGAGGTGCCCACCGAGCGCAACCCGGCCAAGAGGCTGGCGTGGACGCTGTGGAACCGCGTACCCCTGCTGCTGAGCAGCCGCGGGCGGGCGCGCTTGCAGCCCCTGGTGCAACACGTCCTGGCGCGCGTGGGGAAGACGCTCGCCGTTCCCACGGGTGAGCACCCGAGCGGTGTGGTGACCGGCGCGTTCGAGGCCCGCCACCAGCTCGGAGACGACCTGGTCGGTCTCGTGCTGGGTCCAGAGGACCGCGAGCTGGCGTTGGTTCGTGAAGTGCTGGACACGCGTGTGGCGCAGATCGAAAGCCTCTCCGAGGCCGCCGGCGAGCGGCTGGCGAGCCTCGAGGACCCGGTCGCCGAGGCCCTGGTGCTGTGGTATCTGAGCCTGTGGGTGGCGGCTTACCTCGCACTGCTGCAGCGCCTCGACCCGGCCGACCACGAGGTGTACCGGCGGGTGCGGGACAGCGCCGAAACGGCAACCAACTGACTGTCGGGCTTTCGATTGGGGCGCCGCGCAGGAGGGCCCGGGCCCTCGGCCGCACCGTCGTCCCTGTGCGGAACTCAACAGTCGCGTCCGCGTCCTGGCCGCTCATCCTCGACGCCGCCGGGCAGGGTAGAGTGGCGCATGCGACGCATCGCCCTGGCGCTGGCTGCGCTGGCCCTGTTGTTCCTCGCGGCCTGCGCGCCCAGCACCAGCCAGAAGCAGGTGAAGATCCAGCAGCTCACCAAGCCCCTCAGCTACTACCCGCACCAGACCGGCGCCCACTGGGAGTACCTGCCCGACGGCGCGAAGCTGGGCGATCCGCGCGTGACCGATGACGTGGAGGGCCCCTCCGTGGTGAACGGCCAGGTATGGATCGCGTCGCACACCCAAGGCCGCGGGCTCGACGTCACGTGGTATCGGCAGTACCGGGCCGATGGCGTCTACCTCGGTCAGGAGAACAAGCTGGGTACGATCATCAACTTCGACCCGCCCATGCAGGAGTGGCCCGCGGAGAACACGCTGCGTGTGGGCAAGACCTGGGACGGCGACACCAGCGTCGACGTCCAGGCGACAGGGTCGGGGAACAGCAAGGAGAGCAAGAAACTCAGCGTCCACTACGTCTACACCGTGGTCGACAAACGTCAGGTCACGCTGGCTGCGGGCACCTTCCAGGTCTTCGTGGTGTCGTTGACGACCCGGACCATGGACGCCAACGCCAACGTCACGAGCCACCTCACGCAGCAGTTCTGGTTCACCCCCTACATCGGCATCATCCGCGACGAGAACGGCAACGTGCTCATCGCCAGCAACGTCCTCAAGGCGCCCTCGGAGGCGCCGCCGGGCATGTATTACCAGCCGCCATCGCCAGGCCCCAAGACGCCCTGAGCTCCGCCCTGGTCGCGCGCGTGACGGCGCCGGGCCGCGCGGGCCGACGTGAGCGGACGGAGGCCTCTGATACACTCGGGGACGGGACGACGGCCGCCCCGAGAGGAGTGCACGGCGATGGCTCTACTCGACGACATTCGCGACCCGCGCGATCTCAAGCGCCTTTCTCGCGAGGACCTGCCGCAGGTCGCGGACGAGTTGCGCGCCGAGGTGGTGCGGGCGTGCTCGAAGGTCGGCGGCCACCTCGCTTCCAGCCTCGGTGCGGTCGAGCTCACCGTTGCCCTGCACTACCTGTACGACTCGGCGCACGACCGCATCGTGTGGGACGTCGGTCACCAGACCTACGGCCACAAGATCCTCACCGGCCGTCGCGACCGCATCGGCACCATTCGGACGGATGGCGGCCTGGCTGGCTTCACCACGAGTAGCGAGTCCGAGCACGATGCGCTCACTGTCGGCCACGCCAGCACCAGCCTGGCAGCCTCGCTGGGCATGGCGCTGTCGCGCGACGCCCGCGGTGAGGACTACGACATCGTTGCCGTGATCGGTGACGGCGCCCTCACCGGCGGCATGGCGCTCGCGGCGCTGAATCAGATCGGCCACGTGAAGCCGCGCATGACCATCGTCCTGAACGACAACGAGATGTCGATCAGCGAGAATGTCGGCGCGCTGACGCACTACTTGAGCACGGTGCAGGTTCAGCGCTGGTTCCAGGACGCCGAGAAGGGGTCGAAGCAGGCGCTCACGGGTGTGTGGGAACCGCTTGCCGATCTTGGAAGCCGCGCCAAGAAGGCTGCGCGGCGGTTCCTCGACCCGGCCAGCAACAACCCGTTCCACGCGATGGGCGTGCGCTACGTCGGGCCCATCGACGGTCACGACATCGAGCAGCTGCTGTACTACCTGGAGCACATCAGGCGCCTCGACGGACCCACCATGCTGCACATCATCACGCGCAAGGGCAAGGGGTACCGGGTGGCGGAGAAGGACCCCATCACCTGGCACGGTGCGTCCAGCTTCGACCCCGAGCATCCGGTCGCCCGGGGGAAGGCCTTCAGCTGGTCGAACGCTTTCGGCCGGGCCGCAAGCGCCATGGCCGACGCCGACGACCGCGTGTGGGTGATCACGCCCGCCATGCGCGAGGGCAGCGGGCTGGTCGACTTCAGCCGCGCGCATCCTGATCGCTTCATCGATGTCGGCATCGCGGAGGACGTGGCGGTGACGGTGGGCGCCGGTTTGGCGCTGCGCGGCGAGAAGCCGATCGTGGCGGTCTACAGCTCGTTCCTGCAACGCGGCTACGATCAGGTCATCCACGACGTATCGCTCGAGAGCCTCGACGTCATCTTCGCCATCGACCGCGCGGGGCTGGTGGGCGGCGACGGCGCGACACACCAGGGCATCTACGACATGGCCTACCTGCGGGCGATTCCCAATCTCGCCATCGGCATGCCGAGCGACGTCGGCGAGCTGCGCGGGATGCTCAAGGCGGCGTTCCGGCTCGGCGGCCCACGCGCCATCCGCTGGCCCAGGGGTCCGGTGGAGGAGGCGCCGGCGGAGGCGTTCGAGGCCTGGCCCGAGCTGGCGTGGGGATCGTGGGAGATCCTCAAGCGAGGCAGCGAGGTCAGTCTGCTCGCCATGGGGCCGACGCTGGCATACGCGTTGGACGTGGCCGGCGACGATCCCCGCGTGGGCGTCGTCAACGCGCGCTTCGTCAAGCCCATCGACGTCGCCGTATTGAGCGCCCTGGCGCGCAGCCAGCGCGCGCTGATCACCGTCGAGGACCACACCGTCATGGGCGGTCTGGGCTCGGCTGTCGCCGAGGCGCTGGCCGATCTGGGGATTGCCGTGGCGCTTCATCGCTTGGGCGTGCCCGACGTGACCGTGCCGCACGGCACCCCGGCCCGGCAGCACGAGGCGCTGGGTTACGGGCCCGAGGGCATTCGCGCGGTGCTGGCAACGCTGGGCATCGGGCTAGGCGCCGAAAGCGTGACGGAGGTTGAACCGCAGGCCACCGCATCCCGCAGGAGCGCCGTCGCCAACGCATCCAAGTGATCCTCGTGACGTTGACAATGCGCGTCAGCGCCGGGTATCCTAGCTTCCGCCCGGAGCCTTTCCGAGTCGGCGCCGGACCTCGCGGAGCGGTAGTGTAGCGGTTAGCATATCTGCCTGTCACGCAGAAGGTCGCGGGTTCAAATCCCGTCCGCTCCGCCACCCGCCGGCAGGCGCCCCACACCGGGGCGCCTCCGGTTCCTGGCCAGGTAGCTCAGTCGGTAGAGCATGCGACTGAAAATCGCAGTGTCGGCAGTTCGATTCTGCCCCTGGCCACCAGCACGGGCCGCCCGGCCCGACCTCCGCGACGCTGCGGAGGCGTGCCAAAGTAGCTCAGCGGTAGAGCAGCCGATTCGTAATCGGCAGGTCGTCGGTTCAAATCCGACCTTTGGCTCCAAGGCTAGAATCCCGTCAGGGACAGGAAGGCGGGCTCCCGGTCAAAGCCGGGAGCCCGCCGAAATCTGGGGGGTGCACCGTATGTGCACCTTGTGCCGCGTCGGCCGTTGGCATCGAAGGCCTTATGGTTGAAACGACCCCTTGAGCCCAAGGACGTATGCGACGTCAAATTGTCGTGGGCGCCGGTCGCTGGTCGCGACACGACACGTTGGCGGCCGGACTCGGCACGCGTCCGGCCGCCAACCATGGATGGCTAGGAGTCAGTGCGACAACGGCAGCTTGTACGGCGGCGGATCAAGCGCCGACAGCTGCGCCCTGCTGAAGCCACCGATGGTGGCCTTGGCGGTCGGCGTGTACGATCCCGTAGCTGCAATGTTGGCGGCCGCGAACTCTTCCACCGCGGTCGCCGTGTTCTGGTGCGTTACCCACGGGTTGCCGTTCACGTCCAGTGCCACCCCGCCGCCGCGCTCGCACCCGGCGTGATGGTGGCGGCCGGGCTGGCGCTCGAGGTTAGTGACGCAGCCACGTGCTTGGTCATCGAGCTTGGCCACCTATCCGGGGGGCCAGATCGTCCACGACCGCCGCCGGTCCCAAGGGGGCGAACTCGACGTAGTAGCAGTCCCGGCGCGCGAAGACGCGTTCCTGGACGGTTTCGTAGCGACCGAAGTCCACCACGACATTAGCGAAATGCTCCGCCACCACGCGGCCCGAAAATGGCCCGACCATGCAGTGCGACTGACCCATCCACCGGTTCGGCACGATAACGGGTAGGCTCCGTCGAGGTGCGCCCGAAGCCTCGAAGGTCTCCATATAGGCGCCACGGCGAGGAGCGCTGGTTTCCCGGGGACGCATCCCATACTTCCCTTCTCGCGAGCGGCGGCAGCTTGACCGGCTATCTCGATGGCGGCCGTTCGGTCAACGACGTCCGTCATTCCGGACTCTTCCGAAGGGTTTCCAGCAGCTGCAGGGGGCTACTCGTGAAAGCCTGCGCGTTGTCACTCGCCCGACACGTATGCTACGTGCCCAGCATGATGGCGACCAACCATCCTGCTGCGGTCACGATAGTCGAGAGCAACAGAGCTATTGTACCACCACTGGAACACAGGACCGGCGTGTGCTCCCAGTAGGTGCGTTCGAACTGGTGCTGCGCGTAGAACAGCCAGGTGCCTGCGCTGGCCGCCAGCAGGATGACCGGCAGGCCGATCATGAAGGTGGGGAGGATGCCGATGGTGAGGCTCGAACCGGTCAACACGGCGACGATGGCGGCGTTCGTCAGCCATACCGAGCGCTTCTCGCCGGTGCGCCAGCTGGCCTTGGCTCCCAGCGGGAGGCGTTGCACGATGAGGAAGTTGACGCCCGGCGCGATGCCGAACAGGAACAGGGGATGCCGGAAGACGC
>CAYOXR010000549.1:0-3411 GCA_964407955.1 uncultured bacterium
GCGGCAGCACGAACACGGGGTTCACGCTGCTCATCTCGGCGTGGACGGGAATGGGCTCGGGCCGTTCGGCGGCCAGCCGCATCAACGCCTGGCCGCCAACGCGCGAGCCGGTGAAGCCGACCCCACGGATGAGCGGGTGGCGCACCAGCGCCTGGCCCACGGCGTGACCGGCGTCGAACAGCAGCGTGAAGGTGCCTTCGGGCATGCCCTGCCGGGAGGCCGCCGCCTGCAGCGCGCGGCCGACGAGCTCCGATGTGCCCGGGTGCGCGGGGTGCGCCTTCGCCACCACGGGACAGCCTGCGGCCAGCGCGGAGGCGGTGTCGCCTCCGGCCACGGAGAAGGCCAGCGGGAAGTTGCTCGCGCCGAACACCGCCACCGGCCCGAGCGGCCGGCGCATGGACCTGACGTCGGGCTTGGGAGCGGGCTTGCGCGTTGGGTCCCCGACGTCGACGCGTGCGTCGAGCCAGCGGCCGGCCTCCAGCAGGCCGGCGAACAGGCGCAACTGGTTGGCGGTGCGTGCCAGCTCGCCGGTGAGGCGCGGGGTGCCCAGGGCGCTCTCACGGTCGGCCCGGGCGATGATGGCGTCCGCACCCGCTTCGAGCTCGGCGGCGATGGCGCGCAGGAAGGCGGCCCGCTCGGTGCCGGGCAGCGCCGCATAGGCGCCGAACGCGCGCTCGGCCGACGCGACGGCGCGCTCGATGTCTGCGCCTGTCGCAGGATAGAAGCCGGGATCCAGGCGCTCGCCGCTGCGAGCGTCGATGGCGAAGAAGGGCGGCTCTCCGGGCTCGGCAGTGCCGCTGCCCAGCAGCGAGAGCCCCTTCAGATCGGACGGCATCAGGCGGCTTCCGGGAGCGCGGGGCGGGTCGCCAGCGCCGCGGCGATGACGCGCTCGGCCTCGCTACGTTCGCTGCCCGCCAGCTCGAGGCGCGGTGGCCGCACCCGCGCGTTGCCATGCCCGACGCGTTCCTGCACGAGCTTGATGAGCTGGACGAACTTGGGCACCGTGTCCAGGCGGAGTAGCGGCAGGAACCAGCGGTACAGCGCCGACGCCTCCTCGGCTCGGCCGTCGCGGGCCAGCCGGAACAGGGCTACGGACTCGGCGGGCAGGGCGTTCACCAGCCCGGCGATCCAGCCGACGGCGCTGGCGGCGATGCCCTCGACGATGGCGTCGTCGACCCCCACCAGGAGCTCCAGGCGACCTGCGAGGAGCGCGCGCAGCGCGGTGACCCGGCGCACGTCGGTGCTCGACTCCTTGATGGCGACCAGGTTGGGGTGCTCGGCGGCGAGCTCGACGACCTGCTCGGGCGTGAAGTCGGTGGTGTATGCCACGGGGTTGTTGTAGAGCATGCAGGGCAGGGGGGTGGCGTTCAGCACCGCCGCGACGTGGGCTTTCATCTCGCGCCAGTCGGTGCTGTAAACATACGGGGGCAGCACCATCAGGCCGCGGGCCCCCGCCTCGGCCGCAGCCTGTGCGAAGCGCACGGCGTCGGCGGTGGCAAGCGCGGCCACGCCGGGGATGACGGGGGCGCGACCGTCCAGAGCACGCACCAGCGTGCGCACGACAGCCAGCTTCTCGTCGAAGCTCAGGGTGGCGGCTTCACCCAGCGAGCCGCCCGGCACGACGCCGTTGCAGCCCGCGTCCATCATCCAGCGGGCATGGTCGGCGAGGAAGCCGTGATCGATGGCCAGGTTCCCATCGAAGGGGGTGGTGATGGCGGGCAGCACGCCGCGCCAGTCGATGGCGTCCGCCGGCCTCGTTTCGAGGGTGCTCGCTGACATCCGCGCTCTCCTTCCGGGGCGGACCGGGCCCAACCGGTCGCGGGCGCTTCGCTCCGCCGCGGCCCTCGACGCCCCTCGTCGGCTTGTCGACACTATGTATACTATGTCTAACGCATCGCGCCGGCAAGCTGTTCCGGTGCCCTTGGAGGGCCATGGCTCGGGTCGCGAAGTCACGCCGGACACCGTCTGAGAGCTCGCCCGTCGAGCTCGAGCGCAGCCGGGCAGGCGCGGCGGAGCCCCCCCACGTGAGCGGCGTGGAGCGGGTGTACCGGGCGTTGCGCAGCGACATCCTCACGCTCGAGCTGGCGCCGAGCGCGGCCTTGGACGAGCAGCGCCTGTCCCAGGCCTTCGGCCTGTCACGCACGCCGGTGCGCGAGGCGCTGGTACGCCTGACGGTCGAGGGGCTGGCGGTGTCGCTGCCCAAGCGCGGCACCATCGTCGCGC
Source organism: uncultured bacterium (assembly GCA_964407955.1). GTDB lineage: Bacteria > Deinococcota > Deinococci > Deinococcales > Trueperaceae > JASBRS01. The sequence goes on from CAYOXR010000549.1 coordinate 2,224, forward strand.
CACTGGATCTGAGCCGGGTGCCGGCGTACTTCGATGCCCTCACGTTGATGCAGCGCGTCGTCTCCCGCCTGGCGGCGCGGCACTACCGCCCGGGCGAGCTGGACAGGGCCGAGGCGCTGCGCCGGGCCTTCGCCGAGGCCGTGGCGCGCAGCGACGTCCTGGCCATGATCGAGGTCAACCGCGACTTCCACGTGGCGCTCGCCGAGAGCGGGCACAATCCCTACTACACCGGCTTCTACGCCCGCCTGCTCGACGAAGGGCGGCGCATGCTGCGGCTGTACTACGCGAGCTTCCACGACCGTCTGCCGGAACGTTACGTCGACGAGCACGGTACGCTGCTCGCAGCCGTGAAGGCACGGGACGAGGCCAGGGCCGACCGCGTGGCGCGCCGCCATGCCGAGCAGGTGGCCGAGCAGATCCGCTCGCTGCTCGCTGCCGAGCTGGGGTCGAGCCTCGAGCTGGATGACGCCGCGCTCAGCGACCGGCCGGTGCGGCAGGGAGCGACGTGAGCGCGCAGCGCGTGCGGGTGATCGATTCGCACACGGCCGGGGAGCCGACCCGCGTGGTGGTGTCCGGGGGGCCGGACCTGGGCAAAGGAAGCCTGCGTGAGCGCGGGGAGCGCTTCCACCGCGACTTCGACGACTTCCGGTCGGCGGTCGTCAACGAGCCTCGAGGCTCCGACGTCATGGTCGGAGCGCTGCTGCAAGAGCCGCTCGACCCGGCGGCCGCGGCCGGCGTGCTGTTCTTCAACAACGTGGGCATGCTGGGCATGTGTGGCCACGGCACGATCGGCGTGGTGCGGACCCTCCAGCACCTCGGCCGCGTCGGTCCGGGCCGCCACCGTATCGAGACGCCGGTCGGGGTGGTGGAGGCCGAGCTGCACGAGGATGGTCGGGTGGGCGTGCGCAACGTGCCAGCCTACCGCTACAAGAAGGCGGTCCGGCTCGAGGTTCCGGGCGTCGGGCAGGTCAGCGGTGACGTCGCCTGGGGCGGCAACTGGTTCTTCCTGACCGAGGACCACGGGCAGGAGGTGGACGCCGGCCGGGTCGAGCCGCTGACCGACGTCGCCTGGCAGGTGCGACGCGCGCTCGAGCGGGCCGGCGTGACCGGCGAGGACGGTGCCGAGATCGATCACATCGAGCTCTTCACCGGCACGCAGGGTGCCGACAGCCGCAGCTTCGTGCTGTG
>CAYOXR010000550.1:0-4479 GCA_964407955.1 uncultured bacterium
CGAGGCGTGCCACGGTAAGGCGCCCTCGTTCGACATGGTGATCATCGCCAGGCGGTCCGCGGCGGAGGCGGGCTTCTGGGAGCTCCGAGAGGCGCTGGAGGGCGCGCTGACGCGCGCGAGCGTGCGATGACCGGGGCCCTCAAGCAGGCGCTCATCGTGTCGATCCGCTTCTACCGACGCTACCTCTCGCCCCTCAAGGGGCCGCCGAGCTGTCGCTTCCACCCGACGTGCAGCGCCTATGCCATCGAGGCGATCGAGGTCCACGGCCCGCTCAAGGGCAGCTACCTGGCGATCCGCCGCATTCTGAAGTGCCACCCCTTGCACCCAGGCGGCTTCGATCCGGTGCCGCCGCGCGCGGAGAAGCCGCACGCCGCGATCGACGTTCGTTCGGCCCGGCCCGGCGGCGGCGCCGACCGCCCGGTCCACGCCGGCCGCCACGGCGGCACGGAGGCATCTTGAAGATCACACGCGCCCTTGCCGTGCTGACGCTGATTCTCGCTGCCGCCATCGGGACGGTTGCGCAGGCACGCGTGGTCTTCGGCGCCACGGACTTCAAGGTCGCCGACTTCAAGAACCTGGACAAGGCGCTCGCCACCTGCGACTCGACCTCGCCTTCGTTCCTCTGCCGCCTTCAGAACGACACCATCACACGCATCCCCACCAAAGGCGTCGACCTGTTCTTCGACGGCGCGGGCGAGGTCGTGGCGGCCTACGCCAAGTCCCAGAAGGGGCAGACCTACAACGACTACCCGATCGATCGGCGCCAGAACCTGATCCCCTACGAGTCGACGATCCCCGGCGCGGCGACGTTCGTCGACGGCAGCTACCAGGCGCCTCAAGACGTCAGCGGGAGCTGGCAGCGTACCAGCAAGATCGAGCTGGTCGGCACCTTCCACTACCGCCAGGGCGGCTACCGGATCGACCGCGTCGTCACGGTCAGCGCCATCCGGGAGCACATTGACGTCAAGCTCACGGCCACGCCGCTGGCCGCCTCCGGCGCGGCCGGCGCCGGCGCCGCCCCTGCGGCGGGAGGGACGGGGAGCACGCCTGCCGGCGCGCATACCCTGGCCCTGGTCACCCCGGGCATCGCGCGTACGGCGAGCCCGGTGGTGAAGATCGGTCACGGCTCGGACTTCACGCTGGCCCCGCCGGACGGCACGAGCTATTCCGACCCCAGCTACGCGGCGCTCCAGAACAACAACAACAACACCGGCGACGCCATCGTGCTGCGGCCCGTCGGCAGCACCACACAGGTGAAGGCCGAGTACCTCAAGCCGGATCGCGTGGCCCTCGTCACGCCGCTCGCCGAGGCCAAGGCGACGTCGCTGAGCGCCCAGCAGTACACCGGCCGCAACGAGCTGGTGCGCTACTACCAGGAGGGCTACCTGGGGCTCAAGGGCCTGTTCCGGCCGAACATCCTGGGGCGGCTGTCGCTCTACATCGTCGAGCTCCTGGTGCTGATCCACGGCTATGTCGGCAGCTGGGGCCTGGCGATCATCGTGCTGACGATGCTGTTCCGCGTGCTCATCTGGCCGCTCATCGCGACCCAGACGAAGTCGATGTTCGGCATGCAGAAGCTGCAGCCCAAGATCAAGGAGCTCCAGGCGAAGTACAAGGACGATCGCGAGAAGCTCACACAGGAGACGATGAAGCTCTACCAGGAAGCCGGCGTCAACCCGGCCGGGGGCTGCCTCCCCATCCTCCTGCAGATGCCGCTCTTCATCATCCTGTGGCGCGTGTTCGTCAACTTCGAGTTCAACCAGGGCTTCTTGTGGCTGCCCGACCTGGGGCAGTCGGACCCTTACTACATCCTGCCTGCGCTGTACGTGCTGGTGATGGTGGCCACCTCCTACTTCTCGGCCCGCGGCAACCCGCAGACGCTGCGCCAGTCGATGTTCATCAACCTGATCTTCGTCATCGTCATCATCAACTTTCCTGCCGGTGTGCTGCTGTACTATGTGGTATCCATGCTGGTGCAGGTCTTCCAATACTGGCTGGTGAGTCGTGGTCAACCGACGCCGGCCGTGCCCGCCAAGCGGGCCAAGTGAGGCGAGGAACCGTATGGACGATCGCGATCTCGACAGGTACCTCGAGGACCTCGGCATCAACATGGACGAGGAGGACGAGCAGGAATCCCTCCTTCCCGGCGAGGAGGAGGAGGACGAGGGCGATAGCTACGAGGCCCCTCTTCTCGTTTCCGCCGCTTTGGAGGGCGACGCCCGTGAGCGCTGCGAGGCGTTCCTGGTGGATCTACTGCTCAACTTCGATCCCAGTTACGCGGTCGAGGTCGACGAGGCGGACGACAACGAGCTGCGCGCCGAGATCTACGGTGGCGATCCCGGCAAGATGATCGGCCGGGCCGGCCGCACGCTGGCCGCGCTGGAGTTCATCACAAACGCCGTCATCAACCGCGACGAAGACGAGCGCGTGCGGGTGTCGATCGACGTGGGCGGCTACAAGCGCCGCCGCGATGACCGCCTGCGCGGCGAGGCGCGCAAGGCGGCCGCTCGTGTCCGCAAGACCGGTCGGCCGGTCGAGCTCGACGCCATGAGCGCGGCCGAGCGCCGCGTGGTGCACATGGCCCTGGCCGACGACCCGGACATCATCAGCGAGTCGTCGGGCGAAGGCAAGAGCCGGCACGTGGTGGTCAAGCCGTCTTCGTGAGCGGTCGTACAATGCGGCATGCTGCAGCGCATCCGCGACGCCTGCGCGCGGGTCGCCGAGCGCGCCCGCTTCGTACGCATCGCAGGTGATGTCGGGGACTACCTGGCGACCTTCGACGGCGAGGCAGTGGCGCGCCCGAGCTACGACGTGGGCTGCCACTTCCAAGGCGAGCCCGAGGCGACTGTGGCCTACGTGCTCGTCCTGGATGCGATCAACTTCGGCTCCGGCTACTTCCCCAGCTTGAAGTCCGCCCACGGGGCCGAGGGTTACCAGATGCTGGCCAGTGGTTTGACGGCGTGGTTCGAGGCGGCGCCGCCCACGGCCGAACAGCTGGCGACGATCGCTCCCGAGCGCGTGGCGGAGGTCCTCGGTCAGGACCTGGACGAGCCCTTGCGGGCCGAGCTGATGCGGCTGTACGCCGAAGCGCTGCGCGAGCTGGGCGGCTATCTCTCGTCTCGTTTCCGGGGCCGCTTCGCCGCGCTCGTGACAGCCGCCTCGCACAGCGCCGAGCGCCTGGCGGTGCTGCTGGCGGAGATGCCGTTCTTCCGCGACGTGTGGCAATACGACGGCCTCGAGGTACCGCTATACAAGCGGGCCCAGATCGCGGCGTCCGACCTGGCGCTGGCACTGGGCGACGTCGGATACGGTGCCTTCCACGATCTCGACCGGTTGACGATGTTCGCGGACAACCTGGTGCCGCACGTGCTCCGCTGCGACGGCGTCCTGGAGTATGCACCGGCTCTGGCCCGGCGCATCGACGCAGGCGTTCGGCTGGCCGCGGGTTCGCCGGCGGAGATCGAGCTCAGGGCCGTGGCGCTCACGGCGGTCGAGCGTCTGGTGGCCGCCGCCCGTCGCGCAGGCGCGGTCCTTCGCGCCCGCGATCTGGACGTGGCGCTGTGGGAACGCGGCCAGACGGCGCCGTACAGGACGCGCCAGCCGCACCTGAGCCTGACGACGGCGTACTGACGCGCGCGGAGCCGACGCCGCTCTCGGCGTACACTGTCGGGCGCAATGCGCACCACACCCCTCGACGGCCGCCACGCTTGCGTCGGCGGCGATGATCCCGGCGGAGGCCGGCCGTGACGCTGGCCGAGGCCCGGCAGCTCGCGTGCCGACGGCTCAGAGCCGCCGGCATCGACAGCGTCGAAGCGGAGGCGGTGGCGCTGCTGGAAGGCGTTACCGGCCTGACGCGGAGCGCGCTGCTGTTGCAGTCCGAGCGGCCCTTGCAGCCGGCCGAGCGCTTGAGGCTGCTGCAGGCCCTGCGCCGCCGCGCCGCGCGCGAGCCACTGCAGCACATCCTGGGGCGCGCGCCCTTCTACGGCCTGGAGCTGGAGGTGGACGCCGACGTGATGGTGCCGAGGCCGGAGACCGAGCGGCTGGTCGAGCTGGTCCTGGCCTGGCTCGCCGGGGTCGACGCCCCATGCGTGCTCGACCTGGGCTGTGGCAGCGGGGCGATCGCGCTGGCGCTCAAGGTCGAGCGCCCGGACGCCGACGTGATGGCCGCCGACGTCGCGCCCGAGGCGGTGCTGGCCACGCGCCGCAACGCCGAGCGCTTGCGCCTGGCGGTGACGGTGCGGCACTCGGACCTGCTCGCCGGCGCCGACGTGGCCGCCTTCGCGGCGGGCTGCCAGGCGCTGGTGGCCAACCTGCCGTACCTTCCGGCCGCCGACGCCGACAGCCTGCAGGCAGAGGCGCGGCACGACCCGCACGGTGCGCTGTTCGCGGGGGAGGACGGGCTGGCGGTGGTGCGGCGCCTGCTCAGGCAAGCCTACCGATTGCTCCCGGCCGGCGCGCTGCTGGCGCTGGAGCTTGACC
>CAYOXR010000551.1:0-5963 GCA_964407955.1 uncultured bacterium
TGGAAGCTGCTCCAGAACATCCTGACGTTCTTCGTCGTCGTCCCCAGCCTGCTCACGGCCTTCACGGTCACCGCCTCGATGGAGCTCGGCGCGCGCAAGCGAGGCGGGCGAGGGGTGCTGCGGTGGATCGGGAAGCTGCCCTGGTCTGACGCCAGCTTCGTCGCGCAGGTGTTGGCCATGATCTCGTTCGTCTTCGGCGGCGCCGGCGGCATCGTCCTGGCCAGCTTCAACCTCAATGTGCTGGTGCACAACACCACCTTCATCCCCGGCCACTTCCACATCACCGTCGGCACGGCGGTGACGCTGACGTTCTTCGGCATGACGTTCTGGCTGATGCCACACCTCACCGGCCGCAAGCTGTTCTCGCCGCGCCTGGCGCTGTGGTCGGCCTGGACCTGGTTCGTGGGCATGATGCTGTTTGCCGTGGGCATGCACTGGCAGGGGTTGCTGGGCGTGCCGCGGCGTGCCTGGATCTCGAACATGCTGCCCTCGTTGCAGGGCACCTACGCCAACGCCGCGGTGCCGCAGGCGATCACCCTGGTGAGTGGCTGCATCCTGTTCGTCGCGGTCGTACTCTACTTCACGGTGCTGTTCGGCACGCTCTTCTCCAGTCGGCGCATCGAGGAGGACAGTGTGGCCATCCCCTTCCCGGACGCCGACGGCATCCAGGGCGGTCGGGCGGTGCGGGCGTTCGACCGCCTCGGCATGTGGTTCATCCTGGCCGTGGCGTTGGTGTGCGTCGCCTACCTGCCAACGCTGTTCTACATGTTCACCCACCAGGTCGGGGTGCCAGGGCTTCGCCTCTGGTAGCACCGCGCTGCCGGCGCACGCCGACGTGCCGGCGGGGCTGTGCGGCGGTGACGCCGTGCGGCGGCGCCGAAGTGGAGAGTTCGTTCGCTGCTCGGTCGGGCCGCGGCCGAGCTGCCGGGGCGTCGGACGCGAGGCGCGCGGGTGCCGGAGGACGATCTGAGAGGAAGGACCATGGCAGTTCTCGAGAGCAAGGCAGCCCTGGTGACCGGCGCCGCTTCCGGCATCGGTCGAGCCGTCGCGGAAGCCTACGCCCGCGAGGGCGCACGCGTCCTGGTGTCGGATGTGAACGCGGCGGGCGGACGCGAGACCGTCGACCGCATCACGGCCGCCGGCGGCGAGGCGGCGTTCTTGCCGGCCGACGTATCCGACCCCGAGGCGAACGCCCGCCTGGTGGCGCGCGCCGAGGAGGCCTACGGCGCGTTGCACGTCGCCTGCAACAACGCCGGAATCGCAGGCGAGCAGGCGCCGACCGCGGCGTACCCGATCGACGCCTGGCAGCGCGTCATCGGCGTGAACCTCTCCGGGGCGTTCTACGGCATGCGTGCCCAGATCCCGGCCATGCTGAGGGCGGGCGGGGGCGCCATCGTGAACGTCGCCTCGATCCTGGGCCAGGTCGGCTTCGCGAACGCGTCGGCGTACGTGGCGGCCAAGCACGGGCTGGTCGGCCTGACCAAGAACGCGGCCATGGAGTACGCGGCGCAGGGCGTGCGCGTCAACGCGGTCGGCCCGGCGTTCATCGACACACCCATGCTCGCCGCGCTCAAGCAGGACCCGGCCGTGCTCGACACGCTGGTTGCGCTCCACCCGATCGGCCGTCTGGGACGCGCCGAGGAGGTGGCGGACCTGGTGGTCTTCCTGTCGAGCGACCAGGCCACGTTCATGACCGGCGCCTACGTGCCGGTCGATGGCGGCTACCTGACGCGCTGAGCGCCGCGTCGCGGCAGCGGCCCGGGTCGCCCGGCCCGAGCCCGGGGGCGCGTCAGTCGGCGCCATCGGCCGCGCCGGCGAGGGTCCGACATGGAGCTCAGGCCGACGCTTCGTCGCGCAGCTGGCGCCGCAGGATCTTGCCGGTGGCGTTCATCGGCAGCTCGCTTCGGAACTCCACCAGGCGGGGGTACTTGTACGCCGCCATCTGCTCCTTGCTCCAGGCGATGAGCGCCTCGGCCGTGAGGCTGGCGCCGTCGTTGAGGACCACGAAGGCCTTGATCTCCTCGCCGTGCTGCTCGTGCGGCACCCCCACCACCGCGGCCAGCGAGACGTCGGGATGGGTGAGCAGCACCTCCTCGACCTCGCGCGGGTAGACGTTGAAGCCGCCGCGCAGGATCATGTCCTTCAGGCGGTCGACCACGCTGAAGTAGCCGTCGCCGTCGACCACGCCGATGTCGCCGGAGTGGAACCAGCCGCCGCGCATCGCCTCTGCGGTGGCGTCGGGCCGCTTGTAGTACCCCTTCATGATGTTGTGCCCGCGGATGACGATCTCGCCGGGCTCGCCAACCGGCACGTCCTGGTCGTTCTCGTCGACGATGCGCATCTCACACCCCCAGATGGGCTGGCCGACGGTGCCCGGGCGGCGTTCGCGGTCGGAGTGGTTGAAGCTGGCCACCGGGCTGGTCTCGGAGAGGCCGTAGCCTTCCATGATGCCGATGCCGTAGACCTCCTCGAAGCGCTTCAGGATCTCGACGGGCAGGGCCGCGCCCCCGCTGACCGCGAAGGCGAGATGGCTGCGCAGCTGCGCCATCTGCTCGTCGGTGAGGTCGGAGGCGGCGCTCAGCAGCGCCCAGTACATGGTGGGCACGCCGGCGAAGACGGTGATGCGGTGCGCCAGCATCAGCTTCAGCGCCCGTGCGGGGTCGAAGCGCGGCAGCATGCTGATGCTGCCGCCGCCGTAGAACATGCTGTTCATGCCCACCGTCTGGCCGAAGGAGTGGAACAGCGGCAGCGCCATCAGGAAGGCGTGCTCCTGCGGCGGGATGTCCCTGGAGAGCACCAGGCCGTTGCTATGGATGGCGTTCATCACCATGTTGAGGTGGCTCAGCTCGGCCCCCTTGGGCTGGCCGGTGGTGCCCGAGGTGTAGAGGATGACGGCGGTGTCGTCGGCCACGCTGGGATGGATGTCGCGGAGCGGCTCCTGCGAGGCCAGGATGGCGCCGAGCGTGGCGGCGCCCTCGACGGGTGCGGCGGCGGCCGGATCGGCGGTCATGACCACCAGCTCGCGGCACGTCGGGCAGTCCTCGAAGGCCTTCGCCCCCTCCGCGGCCATCGGCAGCTCGGGCGTGCCCTCGAACACGAAGTACGCCACGGCGTCCGAGTCCTTCAGGTGGTACGCGATCTCGCGCGCCTTCAGGAGCACGTTGAGTGGCGCGACCACGGCGCCGGCCTTGAGGATGCCGTAGTACACGATGGGGAAGAACGGCAGGTTCGGGCACGAAAGCGCGACGTGGTCGCCGGGATCGACGCCGCGAGCGCGCAGGAAGCCCGCCACCCGGTCGCTGAGCTGATCCAGCGTGCCGTAGTTCAGCGCCTGGTCCCCCATACGGACGGCCACGCGCTCCGGGTTGTGGAGGGCGTGTTCACGAACGAAGCGGCCGAGGTTCAACATGCGCATCCCTTCCCGTGGCCCGTTTGTGGGTTTTCCCGATGGTATCAGGCGAAGCCGCGCGCGCGGCTCACCAGGTCGCCAGAAGCAGCAGGGCCTCGGCCCTCTCGAGCTTGTTCACCGGGTTGGGCGTGAGCCGCACGAGCCCGTCCACTGCCTCGGCGATGCCCTCCAGGTCGGCCCGTGAGGTGCGCTCGACCAGCGCCTCGATCTCGACCTCGTCGAACAGCGCGTCGCGTTCGGCGCCTGGCGCCCGCGCCGTGACGGCGTCGAAGCTGAGCATCGCCACCGCGTCCTCGCCCGAATGGATGAGGAAGCACACGCGATGCGTCTCGAGCTCCACCTTCGGGACCAGCGCCTCCGGCTCGACGATGCCCGCCAGGCGCTCGAGGATGGCATCGGGCCAGGGTGCGTCCAACGCCGCGGATGCCATCGCTACCTCGAGCTCCTCGCGGACGTGCAGGGCGCCGTCCTGCTCGCCGCCAGCCTTGATGCCGGCCCACGCCTCATCGCCTTGCCGGCGCCGGCGGAGCGCCACGCCTGCGGCGTGCAGGCTTCCGGCGTCGTCGTCGAAGTAGTGGTCGTGAACGTCCTGCTCCGGAGCGGAGGTGGCTCGGAAGCCGGAGGCGGACAGGGCGGCCTCGAGCTCCACCAGCGCCGGCACGCGAGGGTCCAGCACCGAGAACTTGAGCTCACGCTCCACCGCCATGCCCGAGTCTAGCAGCGGGACGTTCGTCCATCGGGCGGCGCCGGGGCGTCCGGCGCCGCCGGCCAGGCCGCCGGGCACCGTCGACCGACCTTCGGCGAGCCGCCAGCGAGTCGGCATGATTCGCGTGCCAGACGAGATGTGTCGGGCGCAGCCGGGGCTGTCTGGGCGGACGCCGCCGGTGGTATACTCACCGAACCTAGGCAGCCGCGCCTGGCTTCATGGACCTCGTGCCCGTGTCACCGCGCGTACCCGCACGAAAGGAAGCCGATCTACTATGCCCAACATCCGCAACGTGGCCGTACTCTCGCACAGCGGAGCTGGCAAGACGTCGCTGGTGGAGGCGATGCTCTTCCGCGCCGGTGCGATCCCGTCGCTCGGGAGGGTCGAAGTGGGGAGTACTGTCTCCGACAATACTCCCGAGGAGAAGCGGCGCAAGATCTCCATCTACACCTCCATCCACCCCTACACCTGGAAGGACGAGGCCTTCAACCTGCTCGATACGCCCGGCTACGCCGACTTCGCCGGCGAGATCCGGGGTGCCCAGGCGGCGGCGGACGCCGCGCTGGTAGTGGTCTCGGCCGTGTCCGGGGTGGCGGTGGGGACCGAGCGGGTGTGGTCCTCGAGCGTGGAGCGCGAGCTCTCAAGCCTCTTCGTGATCAACAAGATGGACCGCGAGAACGCGGACTTCTTCCGCACCATGGCCGACGTCGAGGCGACGTTGCCGGGCAACATCGCCGCCATCCAGATCCCCATCGGCCAGGCCGAGGACTTCCGTGGCATCGTCGACCTTCTGGAGATGAAGGCGTACACCTGGCCCAACGGCGACCCGGTGGCGGGCCCGATCCCGGACGAGGTGGCGGGCGTGGCGCAGGAGTACCGCGAGCGGCTGGTCGAGGCGATCGTCGAGACCGACGACGAGCTGATGATGCAGTACCTGGAGGACAACGCGCTCGACGACGACGCGCTCATGAGCGCCTTCGACGCCGCCGTGCGCGGCGGCGAGCTCACGCCGGTGCTGCTCACGTCCGCCACTCGCGTGATGGGCGTGAGCCTGCTGATGGACTTCATGAACCACGGGGTGCGGCATGTCGAGGACCACAAGCCGCTCGCCGTGGATCAGGGCGACCCACCCGAGCTTGGCGAGGGCCACCCCTTCGGTGCCCGCGTGTTCAAGACGGTGGTGGACCCCTACATGGGCAAGGTCTCCTTGATGCGGGTGCTGTCTGGCGCGATCAAGCCGGGTGACAGCGTCAAGGACCCCAACCAGGACGCCGACGTGCGGGTGTCGCACCTGTACGTCCCGGAGGGCAAGGACCTCAAGGAGGTCAAGTCGCTGAGCGCCGGCATGATCGGCGCGGTGACCAAGGCCGAGGAGATCCGCACCGGCGACACCCTGTGCGACCCCGCGCATGTGTTCCAGCTCTCGCCCATCCGCTTCCCCTCACCGGTGATGGCGCTGGCGCTCACGCCCAGGTCCCGCGGCGACGAGGACAAGATGTCCGACGGGCTGCACAAGCTGCTCGACGCCGACCCCACCCTGCTGCTCGAGCGCAACGCCGACACCCACGAGACCGTGCTGTGGGGCATGGGCCACGTGCACCTGGAGATCGCCGTCAACGCGCTCAAGGAGCGCTCCGGTGTCGAGGTGGACACGGCGCCACCGGCCGTCGCCTACCGCGAGACGATCCAGGGTAGCGGCGACGCGCGCTACCGCCACAAGAAGCAGACGGGCGGCGCCGGACAGTTCGCCGAGGTGGCGCTGCGGGTCGCTCCGCTGGCGCGCGGCGAGGGCTTCCAGTTCAACTGGAAGGTCGTCGGCGGCTCCATCCCCACGCAGTTCCACCTGAG
>CAYOXR010000552.1:0-3804 GCA_964407955.1 uncultured bacterium
CGCCATCCTCGAGGAGCTCGCGTCACTGGTGGACCTCTCGGCGGACGCCCTTCAGGAGCAGCGTCGTCAGCGCTTCCGCGGGCTTGGCCGCTTCCGGGACGCAGCCTGAGCCGCTAGGCCAGCGCTTCGTCGCGCCGCCTCCTCAAGCGTCGCCCTCGGCGGCGGCGCGAAGCTTCCTGACGTTCTCTCGGACCGATCCGGCGCCGCCGAACACGGCGCTTCCGGCGACGAGCACCTGTGCGCCGGCGCGGCACACGGCAAAGGCCGTGTCGGGCGCGATGCCGCCGTCCACCTCGATCGCGCAATCGGGATTGAGCCGGTCACGGAGCGTCCGCGTCGCCGCGATGCGCTCCAGGCTGGCGGGGATGAAGCTCTGTCCGCCGAAACCGGGGTTGACGGTCATGAGCAGCGTCAGATCGAGGTAGGGCAGCGCGCCTTCGAGCACCGTCAGCGGCGTGAGCGGATTGAGCGCGAGGCCCACGTGCACGCCTTGCTCGCGCACCTGCTGGAGCAGCCGGTGGAGGTGCGGTGCCACCTCCGCGTGCACGGTGATGCCGTCGGCCCCGGCCGCGGCGAACGCCTCGATGTAGCGACCAGGCTGCTCGATCATGAGGTGCACGTCGAGCGGGAGTTTCGTGGCGCGTCGGGCGGCCGCCACCACGACCGGCCCCATGGTGATGTTGGGCACGAAGTGTCCGTCCATCACGTCGACATGGATGAAGTCCGCGCCGGCAGCCTCGGCCTCGGCGATGGCCTCGCCGAGGCGCGTGAAGTCCGCCGCCAGGATCGACGGCGCCAGGCGGATGGCGCTCACGCCGCGGAGTATAGCAGGGGCGCGCGTCGCACCAGACGCCGGTGTCACGTGTGCAAGGGCCGCTAGGGCGAGCGGTTCGGCGGCGCGCCGGCTCAGGCCACTGTGCCGACCGGCTCCAACACTGCCCGCACGCTCATCTCGAGGATGTCGAGCCCCTCTTCGAGCTCGGCGTCGGTCAGGTTGAGCGGCGGCAGCAGGCGGATCACGTTGCCGTACGTGCCGGTCGGCAGGAGCACCAGGCCCTGCTCGCGGGCGTGTGCGACGACGGCTGCCACGGCGCCGGGGTTCGGCTCGAGCGTGCCGGCCTCGACGAACTCGACGCCGATCATGGCGCCGCGGCCACGCACGTCGCCGATCTGCGGGAACGCGCTGCGCAGGCCGCTCAGACGTTCCTTGGCGCGCTTCCCGATGACGTTGGCACGTGTGACCAGGCTCTCCTCCTCGAGGACGTCCAGCGTCGCCAGGGCAGCCGCGCAACCCACGGGGTTGCCTCCGAAGGTGGAGCCGAGCATGCCGGGCTCGATGGCGTCCATGATGGAGGCCTTCCCGATCACGGCGGACAACGGGAAGCCCGAGGACAGGGCCTTGGCGCTGGTCACCAGGTCCGGCTCGAGATCGAAGGCGTCCACCGCCCACATGGTGCCGGTGCGACCGATGCCGCTCTGCACCTCGTCGTCGATCCACAGCGCGCCGATCTCGTCGGCGTAGGCGCGCAGGCCACGCAGGAAGCTGCCCGGAGCCGGGATGAAGCCGCCCTCGCCCGCCACCGGCTCGATGATGAAGGCCGCCACCTCGCTCTCCCCGATGCTCGTCTTCACCTGGTCGCGCAGGGCGCGCATGGCCCGCTCGCCGACCTCCTCGGGGTCGCTGAGGCCCCAGGGGTTGCGGTAGACGTACGGGTAGGCCGCGCGGTACACCTCGCTCGCCCGCGGCGCGAAGTGCGCCTTGTAGGGGTTGGCCTTCGCCGTCAGCGACATGGCCATGTAGGTGCGGCCATGGAAGGCGTGGGTGAAGGCGACGATGCCGGCCCTGCCGGTGTAGGCTCGCGCGATCTTCACCGCGTTCTCGACCGCCTCGGCGCCCGAGTTCACGAGGAACGTCTTCTTGGGGCTGGGTCCCGGTGCCAGCGCGTCGAGGCGCTCGGCGAGGGCGATGTAGCTCTCGTGCATGGCCACAGCAAAGCACAGGTGCTGGAAGCTCTCCGCCTGCGCCCTGGCAGCCGCGATCACCTTTGGATGCGAGTGCCCGACGTTCATGACCGCGATGCCGACCGAGAAGTCGAGGTAGCGCTTGCCGTCGGCATCCCACACGTAGGCGCCTTCGGCCCGCACCGGATAGAAGGGGTGCGTGCTGTGGGCCGCGGGTGCGACGGCGGCGCGGCGACGTGCAGCGAGACTGGCGTTACTCATGGGCGACCTCCCTCATGCGGCGGGCGCTGGCATCGTAGGCGAAAGAGCTCATCGGCTTACGAACAGAAGCCAGACGTGGCACATCGCGACGCTATCCTAGGCACGCGGTGCATATCCCGCCTGCATGGTATCACCGGGCCGAGGCCGGGTGAACCCCCTCGGGAGCGGCGTGCGTAGACACGCGCGCCGTCGCGACGGCGGCCGCGCGCGGCGACGGGCGAGCGCCGTGAGTAGCATGAAGCATGCGCCCTGCTGCCGACGGAGCCTCATGAGCGGCGGAGACGGCGCGTCAGCGCCGGGCCGCGTCGCGATCCGAGCCATCGATGCGGCGTCGCGGTCGAACGCTTCGCGCTGGGCGCAACGCCTGAACCTGCCGCTCGACGACGCCGGGACGGAGCAGCCCGCCGTCGTGCTCGAGGTCGGCGGCGACGGGCTGAGCCTCCGGCCTTCGGGCGGGCCGCGCGTGCGCGTGGCGCCGGGGCGCATCCTGGCAAGGCGTGGCGGCGGGCGCGACCTGCTGCTGCGCGCCGTCGGCAGGGTGGCTGCGGGCGCGTCGGTGGTCGATGCCACCGCGGGACTGGGCGGCGACGCCTGGCGGCTCGCCGCACACGGGCTGCGCGTGACGATGATCGAGCGTGTGCCGCTGGTCGCGGCCCTGCTCGAAGATGCTCTGGAGCGGGCGCGGAGCGGTTCCGAGGGCGCCGAAGCGAAGGCGGCCGCCGCCCACCTGACGCTGCTGGAGGGGGACGCCGCCGCGCTGCTTCCCCGGCTGCGGCCGGCTCCGGTCGTGGTCGTGCTCGACCCCATGTACCCGCGCACGGGCAAGCACGCCAAGCCACGCAAGGGCATGGCGCTGTTCCGCGCGCTGGTTGGTGAGGACGCCGATGCGGCGGCGCTGCTGGCGGTCGCCCGCGGGGTCGCCGGCAGCCGTGTGGTCGTCAAGCGGCCGCGCCGCGCGCCGCCGCTCGACGCCCCCGCTGCCGTCCCGAGCGGCAGCGTGATGGGTACCACCACCCGCTACGACCTCTACGCCCCTGACGGGCGTCGCCCCTAGACTGAGGGGCGAGCGCGGCGGCGGGGCGCCGGAGAGCGAGGTTTGCATGGCATCGATCGGACGTGTGACGGTGCTGGGTGCCGGCACCATGGGCGGCGGCATCGCCACGCTGCTGCTGCAGAGCGGTCTTCATGTGGCCGTCTACGACGTCGTGGACGCCGCGCGCGAGGCGGCCGCAGTGCGCATCGCCAAGCGCAACGAGGCGGCCGACGTCGCGACCCGGCTGCGGCTCACCGGGGACCTTGAGGAAGCCGTGACCGACGCGGACTTCGTCATCGAGGCGGCGCCGGAGCAGCTCGAGCTCAAACGCCGGCTGTTCGCAGAGGTCGACCGTCTGGCGCCGGCCGGCGCCATCCTGGCCAGCAACACCAGCGAGCTGTCGCTCACCGCGATCGCCGCCGCCACCGGTCGCCCGGACCGGGTGATCGGCATGCACTGGTTCAACCCGCCCGAGCGCATGGCGCTGGTGGAGATCGTGCGGGCGCTGCAGACCTCGGACGCCACGCTGGAGGCGACGCGGGCGCTGG
>CAYOXR010000553.1:0-2962 GCA_964407955.1 uncultured bacterium
CAGCCCGGTGATCAGGAAGCCGGAGATGACGTAGAAGACATCGACACCGACGAAGCCTCCAGTCAGGAGGCCCGCATGGTAGAGGACCACCGCCAGGACGGCTACGCCCCGCAGGACCTGGACGTCGGGCCGGTACCCGCGTAATGAGCGCGTTGCGCCGATGCTGCGGTCTTCCCCGTGCCCGGCCGGCATAGCGGTACTCTGGCACGGTCACCCTCAGGGACGGGTTGAACGTTTCACGACGACACCGATTCGGCGGCTCGCAGCATACGCATTGCATGCGGCTTTGCCGAGCGGCATCGTGGTCATGTCTCGGATCTCGAAGGCGCCGCCACCCGCGGGTGCATAATGGCCGGCAGACGTCTTGCCTCAATCGAGTCGCGATGCCAGCTTCGGCTGGTCCTTGCTGCTTCACGCCTTAGGAGGGTTTCATGAAGCGTATTCTCCGACTCGTACTGACCGCCAGTCTGGGTGTGGTGTTGACGGCATGTGGCATGTCGTCCGCCCCCAATCCGCCGTCCGCCATGGCCGCCGGCGAGTTCCATACGCTAGCGCTCACCAGCGCCGGCAGTGTCTGGGCCTGGGGCCGGAACAACGACGGGCAGCTCGGCGACGGCACCAACACCAGCAGCAACGTTCCAGTGCAGGTCAACAGCCTCTCCAGCGTCACGACCATCGCAGGAGGTGTCCTGTTCTCGTTGGCGCTCAAGAGCGACGGCACCGTCTGGGCCTGGGGATACAACAGCGACGGGGAGCTCGGCGACGGCACCAACAGCAGCAGCAACGTTCCAGTGCAGGTGAGCAACCTCACCAACGTCACCGCCATCGCCGCCGCCAACGGCGACCCCTTCGCGTTGGCGCTCAAGAGCGACGGCACCGTCTGGGCCTGGGGCTACAACGCCGACGGGGAGCTCGGAAACGGCACCAACACCAGCAGCAACGTTCCAGTGCAGGTGAGCACCGTCACCAACGTCACAGCCATCTCCGCCGGCGGCAGTCATTCGCTGGCGCTGGAGAGCGACGGCAGCGTCTGGGCCTGGGGATACAACACGGAAGGACAGCTCGGCGACGGCACCAACACCAGCACCAACACGCCCGTGCAGATCAGCGGCCTCACCGGCATCACCGCCATCGCCGCCGGCTTGATTCACTCGCTGGCGCTCAAGAGCGACGGCACCGTCTCGGCCTGGGGCGACAACACATCTGGGCAGCTCGGCGACGGCAACACCACCAGCACCAACACGCCCGTGCAGGTGAGCGGTCTTACCGCTGTCACCGCCATCGCAGCCGGAGACACGCATTCTCTGGCACTCAAGAGCGACAGCAGTGTCTGGGCATGGGGCTACAACAGCGACGGGGAGCTCGGCAACGGTAGCACGAGCGATAGCAGCATCCCCGTGCAGGTGAGCAGCCTCATCGGCGTCACCACCATCGCCGCCGGCGGGGATACGTCGCTGGCGCTCAAGGGCGACGGCAGCCTCTGGGCCTGGGGCGGCAATGCCGACGGCGAACTCGGCGACGGCACTACCACCAACCGCAGCAGCCCCGAGCAGGTGACCGGTTTGCATTGACCGCGCCGACCGAGCGGGCTTTTCTACCACGCCGCCGTAGGGTCGGATCGCGGGCGACCGCTGGACTCACGCCAACGGGCGTCGGCAGCGTTCTCCATCGATCACGCCATGTGGGGGGCGCGTCGTCGGTGACGCGTGATCAAGGGGAGTGAAGCGAACCGACGCCCTTGGCTTCCGGCCCGCCGACGCGGCGGCGGCCCAACGGAGAGCGCGCGAAGCTGGTGCCCGCTGTACGCTGCAGTGACGCGCAGCGTGAAGCTCTCCCCGCGTGACCGTCAGGTCGGCAACGGCAGGTCGGTCATGGGCAGGAGACGGGAATCCTCGAGGGCCGCGGTCCGGTGACCGAGCCCGGCAAGGTACGCGTCATGGCCCGCGAACGCGAGGAACGACTCGACGCTGCTCTGGCGAACCATCATCACGAGGTCCCAACGCTCGTGCTCTGGACCGATCAGGAACGGACCGCCGGCGCCGAGGAACACCAGATCCCCACCTGTGTCCCGCAACAGAGGCAGGGTGCAGCGAACGTAACGCTCGAAGGCCTCGGCTCCACTGATGGGGGTCTCAGGCGCGAGCTCCGGGTTGGCCTCATAATCGGCAAGCTCGCGGAAGCGCAGCAGATTGAGCATCGTGACACGGCCCTCGATGCCCCGCCGCACGAACTCCCGACCGGCTTGCTGCGACACCTCGAGATAGCGGATCGGCTCGACTCGGTTCATGGCCCGTGATACCTCCGCCGCAGCCTACGACGACCGGCCTCAGCGGATCGGTCGTAATCGTGACACGCACGCAACCCTCGGCTCTGCCTCGAAACGCTATTCTTCCGACTGAAAGCACAGCCGCCGCCTCGGGCGCTGCACGCCTGTTCGAGGCGCCCGGGCCGGTCGACCGGCCGGCGAAGCGGGCGAACTCCAGTTCCGCTACCATATGGACCTGGGGCGCACCCCACCTTGGAGGCCGTCGTGAGATACTCCTTCCCTCTCGTCGTCGCAAGCCTTGGCCTGGCCGTCCTGGTCGCGGGCTGCAGCCAGCAGCCGTTGGGCCCTAGTCCCACCGTGTACTCCGGCGGCAGCTACGCTTTCAACAACCCACTGGGCATAACGCTGGACGCCAGCGGCAATGTCTGGGTCGCCAACAACGGCGGCAACAGCGTGACGGAGATCCCCGCCGCCACCCCCAACACCCCCACCGTGTACAACAACACCACCGGCAGCTACGCCTTCAACACCCCGGCGTACATTGCGGCAGACGGCAGCGGCAACATCTGGGTCACCAACGCCGGTGGCAACAGCGTGACGGAGATCCCCGCCGCCACCCCCAACACCCCCACCGTGTACAACAACACCACCGGCAGCTACGCCTTCAACACCCCGGCGGGCATCGCGGTGGACGGT
>CAYOXR010000554.1:0-3342 GCA_964407955.1 uncultured bacterium
GGCCGTCGTGCCGGAACGCGAAGCCGCGCTCCCCCTCGTCCAGCTGCATCGAAGAGACCCCCAGGTCGAGGAGCACGCCGGCCGCGGAGGAGAGCTCGACGCTGCGTGCCAGGCGCTCCATGTCGCGGAAGTTGCCCTCCGCGAAGCGGAACGCGCCCCGCCCGGGACTGTGATTGCCGGTTGCCCGGTCGCCGGCGGGGGAGACCGGCGGCCCGGCGGGAGAGGACGTGGCGGCGAGCGCGTCGGCATGGCCGCGGGCCTGGGGGTCTGAATCGATGCCGAGAACGTTGGCGCCGGCTTCCAGCAGCGCCTGGCTGTGGCCGCCTGCGCCGAAGGTGCCGTCGATGAACCAGGCACCGGGGCGGGGCCGGAGGAATTCGAGGCATGCCCCCACCATCACGGGACGGTGGGCGGGGCTCGCGGGCGCGCTCATCCGACCAGCTCCCTGAGCAGGTCGGGCGCGGGTGGCTGCGCCTGCACGGCGGTGAGGTTGGACAGCCAGCGCGCCTCGTTCCAGATCTCGAGCCGGTTGGGTGCGCCGGCCACGACTACGTTCCCCTCGACCTCGGCGAACGAGCGCAGGGTCGCGGGCACGGTGATGCGCCCGGCGGAGTCGAGCCGCGCCTTGGCGGCGCCGGAGTAGAAGAAGCGCACGAAGTTGCGCGCTTCCGGGTCGGTCAGCGGCAGCTCGGTGAGTCGCGACTCGATGCGCTGCCAGGCCGACAGCGGGAACACGTAGAGGCACCCTTCCATGCCGCGGGTGACGACCATGCCGTCCTCGACGAAGTCGCGGAAGGTGGGGGGAACGATGACCCTGCCCTTGTCGTCCACCGAGTACTGGAATTCCCCGAACGGCATGCGCTCGCTCCTCGTGCGGGCGTCGCTGAGAGGCCCATCACGCGTTGGCGTTGGACGATTCTACCACAGATCCCCACGATCTCCCACCTGTTCTCCCGCTGGACCCAGATGTGGCAAATTTCCCCCACACTACGCCCACCGGCGACGGCCGCGAGCCGCGCACGGCGCGAAACACCCCACAGCGCGCCGCCGGGAACGCTGCCCAGCGTCCCGCCCCGCCGCGCCCGTGCGTCGGCTGCAGGCGGCTTGGAACCAGGGAAGGTGAGGCTCAGGGAAGGTAAGGGTCAGGGAAGGTAAGGGTCAGGGAAGGATCGGGGCGACCCCGAAGGGTCGCCCCGCGCGGGTGGGCCTGTAAGCCGGGTTCTGTCGCCCGCCGGTCGTGTGCCGGCGAGCCGCTGGCCATCTATCTGGGACGCGCGTCGCCGCGCGCCTCGAGCGGTCAACCCGGAGATCATGACGAGCCGGGCAGGCTCTCTCTCCCTATCGGACCTTGCACCGGGTGGGGTTTACCCAGCTGCCCCTGTTACCAGGAGCACTGGTGCGCTCTTACCGCACCGTTTCACCCTTGCTGCGTTCGGCCGGCGTCCCCCGTAGGGTCCGCCGGCGGCCCCACAGCGGTCTGCTTTCTGTTGCACGTGCCGTCGCCTTACGCGCCCAGCCGTTGGCTGGCACCCTGCCCTGCGGTGCCCGGACTTTCCTCAAGGCGAGCGCAAGCGAGCGGATGCTCGCGTGAGGTCGCCCCGCGGCCAGCCGGCCCACACTGCGAACCAAGATTCTACCACGCCAGGGCGGCCCGGCGGACCCCACCGTATACTCGCAACGACGGGCGGGGCGTCCGCTCGGGGAAGAGAGTGTCATGGGGTCTAGGTCCAGCGGTGGAATACCGGTGCGGGGCCGACCAGCGGCGCCCGCTCCCTCGGCGGCCGGGTCATGAACGCCGGCGGCGGATTCTTCGCAGGCGTGTGGGAGCAGCTCCGGGAGAGCCTGTCGCGGGCGCTGGGGCCCTTCGGGTCGCAGGGCGTGGCGGGCGGGAGCGCGTTCACGACGCTTGCCACGCGCGTGCTGGTGGCGCTGATCCTGGCGATCCTGTTCGCCATCCTGTACGCCGTGGCCGTGCGCCTGTTGAACGCGGCCGGTAGGCGCCTGCGGGCGCCGCCCGATCTGCTGCGCCTGGCGCGACGCGCCGTGGCCTTTGCCGTGACGCTGCTGGCGCTGCTGGCGGTGCTGGCACAGTTCCGGGTGCAGGCAGGCGTCCTCGGGCGCGTCGCCAGAGCGGCGCTCTATGCGCTGGCCTACTACGGGGCGTGGCTCGTCGTGCACCGCCTGCTCGCCGACGCCACGGCGCGCGCCGGCCTGGACCGCTCGCTCGTGCAGCTGCTGCGCAACCTGGTTGGGGTGGTGATCGCGGCGCTGGCGGTCGTGACCGTCTTGGACCAGTTCGGCATCGATGTCGTGGGGGTGGTCGCGGCCCTGGGCGTGGTCGGCATTGCGGTGGGCTTCGCGGCCCAGGACACCCTCTCCAACTTCATCTCGGGAATCACGCTCCTCATCGAGCGTCCCTTCCACATCGGCGACTGGGTGGAGCTCGCTGGCGAGGTGGGGCGGGTGGAGCGCATCAGCCTGCGCACCACGCGCGTGGTCTCGCGCGACAACGTGCACAGCTCGATTCCCAACGCCAAGGTGGCCTCCTCCGAGATCGTCAACCTCTCCGCCGGCGGTCCCCTGCGGCTGCGCGTGCCCGTCGGCATCGCCTACAAGGAGTCGGCGAAGGCGGCTCGCGCCGTGCTCATGCCGGTGCTGGCGGCTCACCCCGCCGTGCTGGACGAGCCGGGCCATCGGCCGTCGGTGGTCGTGGAGGGGCTGGGCGCGTCGTCGGTGAACCTGACGATGTTCGCGTGGATCGCGCCCGACACCATCGCGGTGGCGCCGATGGTCAGCGCAGCGCTCGTCGAGGCCGCCAAGGAGGCACTGGACGCCGCCGGCATCCAGATCCCGTTCCCTCACCTGCAGCTGTTCATCGACGAGGCGCGGGGGCTCGAGCCTCTGGTGGCGCAGTTGCGTTCCTGACGCCGGGACTGCTTGGCAGGACCGACCGGACCGGCACCGGCCGCGGGTCGCGGCTGCAGGTCGCTGGCGTGCGCGGCGCCGGCCGCGGCCGGACGCGTGCCCGTCGCAGGGCGTCAGAACAGGATGCGGGACCAGTCCAGGTCGTCGAGGGGCTGGAAGATGTCGACGTACTCGAGCAGGATGCCGGCGGACTGGTTCTTGAACATGGCGCACTCGACGTGCTTGCCGGTGCGCTTGATGCTCTCGACGAGCTCGACGTAGTCGCCGTCGCCGGAGACCAGCAGCGCCGCGTCGTAG
Organism: uncultured bacterium; assembly: GCA_964407955.1. GTDB lineage: Bacteria > Deinococcota > Deinococci > Deinococcales > Trueperaceae > JASBRS01. The sequence goes on from CAYOXR010000554.1 coordinate 3,223, forward strand.
GCGTCCTGATAGGCGAGCGACAGCGCCTCGACGGCGAGCGCCACGTCGATGCCCTTCTCCACCAGCGAGCCGTCCTGGCGGCGGTGGAGACGGCCCAGCCGCACCGTCACGTAGGGGATG
>CAYOXR010000555.1:0-10996 GCA_964407955.1 uncultured bacterium
GGTCCCGCCGGCACCCTGCAGGTGCTCCCCGCGCGCGACCCGGTGCCGGTCTCCGACGCGCTGATGGAGGACCCACGCATCCGCAAGCTCACTTTCACAGGCTCCACCGAGGTCGGGCGCATCCTCTACGGCAAGTCCGCCGCGACCATCAACAAGATCTCGCTGGAGCTCGGCGGTCACGCCCCCTACCTGGTGTTCGACGATGCCGACATCGAGCGGGCGGTGGAGCAGGTGATCGCCTGCAAGTACCGCAACGCCGGCCAGACCTGCGTGTGCACCAACCGCATCTACGTACAGGAGAGCATCCTGGACGCCTTCGTGGAACGCTACGCCGACGCCACCGAAACGCTGGTGGTGGGCGACCCGCTCGACGAGAACACCGACATCGGCCCGCTGGTCGACGAGGCGGGCCTGAACAAGGTCCAGCGGCACGTGCAGGACGCGCTCACCAAGGGCGCTCAGGTCGTGCGCGGCGGCCGCGCCACGGGCGGCCTGTACTACGCCCCCACCGTGCTGCTGGGCGTCACCCCCGACATGCAGCTCATGCACGAGGAGACCTTCGGGCCCGTCAGCCCCATCCTCGCCTTCGCGCACGACGAGGACGCCGTGCGCATGGCCAACGACACGCCCTACGGCCTGGCGGCGTACCTCTACACCAACGACCTGAGCCGCGCCTTCAAGGTCTCCGAAGCCCTCGAGTACGGCATCGTCGGCGTCAACGACGGCGTCCCCAGCGTGCCCTACGCACCCTTCGGCGGCGTCAAGCAGTCCGGCCTCGGCCGCGAAGGCGGCCCCTGGGGCATCCACGAATACCTCGAAACCAAGTTCATCTCCATGGCCCTCCCGCACTGACGGGCACGCACTCGCGGGCCCAGGGGCGGGCGCGATGAGGCGGCGAGTGCGCCGAAGCGGGCTCGGGCAGGCATGATGCCACGAGTCCCGTCGTCTCGACTGTCGCCGGCCCAGGTCGTCGACACGGTGCTTGGCGCACTCGCCGACGACGATGGCGTTAAGGGCGGCGGCGCAGCCGTGGTGTACGCCTTCGCGTCGGACCGCATGCGCGGCCTGATCGGCGATCAAGCGGCGTTCTCGCGCGCCCTCGGCAACAGCGCCAACGCCCCCTTGCTGGGGCATGCGTCGGCGCGGCTCGAGGCGCTCGACCGCGACGGCGACAGCGCGCGCGCCGCCGTCGTGATCACCGCTGCCGGCGGCAGCGCCGTCCGTTACACGATCGCGCTGAAGCGCCAGGTGCGTGGGGACCGTCGCGGCTGCTGGCTGCTGAGCGGCATCGCCCGCGAGGGTGCGGAGCTGTGAGCCCGCCGGGCAAGCGGCCGGCGTCGGCTCAACGCATCACCCTCAGGTCCACGTGAATGGCCTTGCTCGTCGTCTTGTACGACATGGAGGCGCTCAGGTGATACGGTCCCGACACCGCCTCCGGCTTGGCATGGATCTCCAGCACGACCATGAGGCTGTACTGGGTCGACCCCTTGTCGATGCTCCGCAGCGGTGCCAGGTGAACACGCGTCGCCTGGACCTGCGCCACCGTCATGCGCCAGCCCTCGGGCACCTGAACGTTCGTCAGAGAGAACGTGCTGGTCACGACGGCGGTCTCGGAGTTGTACCCGCTGGGGACCCAGAGCATGCCGGTCAACTTGGTGGGATCGATCCCGAAGTCGGCGAAGGTGTAGGGGATCTTCACGTACAGTCGGCCGCCCGGCGTCGTCGCGATGTCCTGGCTCGCGATGGGGAACGGGTTGGTCGGCGAGGTGCCCAGCGCGGCAGGGGCGCAGCCGGCCAGCAGAGCACCGAGCACGAGCAGAGGCCACAGGCGTCTGAGCGATGTCATGCCCCTCACGCTAGCAGGTCGGCGTGTGTGGCGGTGCAAGGGCGGACGTCGCCGCACCGTGCGTCGAGGCCACCCGGCGGCTTCTCGCGCAGGGCAGCGCCGTCGGCCAGGGCGTCGCCTCCGCCGCGGCAGGACTGCGCCACGCATGTCGTGCGGGCGCCCTACCGACGAAATGCTTAAGTCTTAAAGTCAAGCATGTCGAGCGCCTCCGGGTCCCCCCGCGATCCGCGCCTCCGGCCGCGCGTCGAGGCGCGCCTGGCGGTCCTCGCCTGGATGCGCCTGGCGCGCGTCTACGGCGAGACCATGCACGCCCTGGCAGCGCTGCTCAGGCCACACGGGCTGAGCGTGGCGGAGTTCGATGTCCTGGCGCAGCTCGGTCCGCGCGACGGCATCACGCAGCGCGAGCTCGCGGCGCGCCTGCTCGTCACCCAGGCCAACGTCACCTACCACATGCATCGCCTCACTCGGCACGGCCTGGTCGAGCGGCATCGCGACGGGCGCCACAAGCGGCTGCGCCTCACGCCTGCTGGGCGCGCGCTCCACGACCGCGTGGTGCCGCTCGTCGAGGGCTGGCACGCCGAGCACTTCGGGCGCCTCGGCGCCGGCGACACGCGCATCCTGGTCAGCCTGCTGCGCGCGCTGCGCGCACCGCCGACCGGCTCGCAAGGACGCCCTCTCGGAGGGCGCCAGGGAGGGACTCAGTCATGACGGACACCGCGGGGACCCCGGTCCCCACCCTCGAGGGGCTGCATCACGTGACGGCCGTGACCGCGAAGGCTCGCGCCAACCTCGCGTTCTACCGTGACGTCCTCGGCATGCGCCTGGTGAAGAAGACCGTCAACCAGGACGACGTCCGCGCGTATCACCTGTTCTACGCCGATGGCAGAGGCTCTCCCGGCAGCGACTTGACGTTCTTCGACTGGGCGCTGGCTGCGGCCGAACGGCGCGGCACCCATAGCGTCGCTCGTACGGCCCTGCGGGTCGCCGGGGGCGACGCGTGCCTGAGCTGGTGGCGCGCCCGCCTGGAAGCCGCCGGCGCCAGCGTGCAGCCTCCCGCCGAGGTCGACGGACGGCGAACGCTTCCGTTCGAGGACCCTGAGGGGCAGCGGCTGGCGCTGGTCGACGACGGCGGCGCCGGCGACGCGTACCCGTGGCACGACGCGCCGGTGCCGCTCGAGCGCCAGATCCGCGGTCTGGGACCGGTGCTGCTCAGCGTCCCCGCCGCGCGGCCGACGGTCGCGGTCCTGGTGGAGCTGCTTGGCATGCAGCAGACCCGCGAGTACCGGCTGGAAACGGGGAACCAGGTGCTCGTCCTCAGCATGGGCCAGGGCGGCGCCGGCGCCGAAGTCCACGTGGCGGTGCAGCCCGAGCTGCCAGCCACCCGCCCGGGCGCCGGCGGCGTCCACCACATCGCCTTCCGCACCCGCGACGAGGCGCAGCACCGCGCCTGGCTCGAGCGCCTCAACGCTTACCGCATCCCCAACAGCGGACGGGTGGATCGCTTCTACTTCCGCAGCCTCTACTTTCGAGAGCCCAACGGCATCCTCTTCGAGATCGCGACCGACGGGCCCGGTTTCGACGTCGACGAGCCTCTGGACGGCCTGGGCGCGAGCCTCGCCCTGCCGCCCTTCCTGGAGCCGCGGCGCGCCGACATCGAGGCGCACCTGCGGCCGCTGGCGTGACGCCCGCCAGGACGCGGCCGGCCGGGACCCGGCTCGCCGGAGCGGCGCCGTGACAGCCCCCCGCCAGTCCGGCAACGCTGCGATGGCCTTCCGACACGCCGTCGCCGAGCCCGCCGCGAGCCGCCCAGCCGGCGTGCTGTTCCTGCTCCACGGCACCGGGGGCGACGAGACCAGCCTGCTGGAGCTGGGGCGAGCCGTGGCACCGGACCACGTCCTGATCGGGGTCCGCGGACGCTCGGACGAGGAGGGCGTGACGCGGTTCTTCCGCCGCTTCGATGCGCTGCGTTACGACCAGGCACACCTCGCCTCGGAGGCCGACGCCCTGGCAGAGTTCACCCTCCGGGCCGCCGAGCGCTACCGGGCGGCCGACCTGCCGCGCGCGGCGCTGGGGTACTCCAACGGCGCCAACGTCGCGCTCGCCGCCGAGCTGCGCGCGCCCGGGACGTTCCGGCGCCTGGCGCTGTTGCGCCCTGTGCAACCGTTCACGACGCCACCGGCGCCCGATCTCACGGGGCTGGCGGCGCTCCTGCTTTTCGGCGCCGCGGACCCGTACCTCCAGGCCGGACAGTCGTTGCCCGCCCTGCTCGCGAACCTGGGCGCCACGGTCGAGCACGCCGTGCTGCCGGCCGGCCATGCGCTGAGCCGGGAGGATCTCGTGCGCGCGACCGCGTGGTTCGCCCGCGTGCAGGCGTGAGGCACTCGGGCGCCGCGGCAGCAACGGGGAACCGCGCGTTCGTGAGCGCTCGGTCCGGCGCCGCCGGCGGCCGTGACTCCGTGCCCGAGGCGTGTCGTACAGCGCTATGATGAAGGCGACGCCCGCCTACCTCGCAGCCGGGCCGAGTGGAGGGGACTGGTGGCCTGGTCGGTCGCCAAGCTCGCGTGGCGCAACCTGTGGCGGCAACGCAGCCGCACCGTGCTGCTGTTGGTGGTGGTGGCGTACGCCACCATGGCGATCATTCTCTTCTGGAGCTTCTACGACGGCTTCGTCGCCTCGCTGTTGAGCAGCCAGGGGCGCTTTGCCAGCGCACCCGTGCTCATCACCACGCCGGCCTACCACAGCGATCCGGATCCCCACAATGCCCTGCCCGAGTTGTCCTTCAGGGACCGCCTGAGCGGCGGGGCGGTAGGCGCCACCGCGGCCCGGCTCACCTTTCCCGCCCTGCTGCAATCGCCCTACGCGGCCCTCGGCGCGAGCGTGCGCGGCGTCGAGCCGGGGCTCGAGCCGCTGGTCAGCGACGTGCCGGCCGCCGTCGCAGAGGGCCGCATGGTGCGCGGGCCCGGCGAGATCGTGCTGGGCCGCCAGCTCGCCGAAAAGCTGGATGTTCGCGTCGGCGAGCGGCTGGTGGTCGCCGCCCAGGCGCTGGCGGGCGCGCAGGCGTTGGGGCTGCGCCTGGTCGGCATCGTCGACTCGGGGATCGCCTACGTGGACCGCTCGGCGGTGTTGATCGACATTCGCGACGCCCGGCGCCTCACCGGCGTGACCACCGCCACCGGCCTGGCGCTGGATGTGGGCCACGGACGCGAGCGCGCGGTGGCCTCCGCCGTAGGCGGCCTGTTGCCCGCGGGGATCCGCGCCTACAGCGTTCAGGACACGCTGTCAGGGCTGATGAGCGGCATCGAGGCCAAGCGCAGGTCGATGATCCCGCTGGCGCTGGTGTTCTCCGTCTTCGCGGCGCTCGCGGTCCTCAGCAGCGTGGTGGTCAGTGTGCTGGAGCGCACTCGTGAGTTCGGCGTGGCGACGTCGCTCGGCCTGTCGCAGGGGAACCTGGCTTGGATGGTGACGCTGGAAGCGGGCACCACCGCCGGGCTCGGCCTGCTGGCAGGGGCCGCGGCAGGTTACGCCATCGCCGGGCTGCTCGCCCGCGTCAACCTGCTCGGCCCCGTGCTGCTCCACTTCTACGGCAGCATCCTCAAGGATGTGGCCCTCTCGGACCGCATCTACCTCGCCGGCTCGCTCGCCTACCTGGCTTGGGCGGCGCTCACCATCGTTCTCGCCGCGGTCTTTGCGGCCGTCGCGCCCGCCCGCCGTCTGCGCAGGTTGCGCCCGGCCGAGGCGCTGCGAGCGCCATGAGGACCCTCCGCCCCGGCGCGGGGCGGTCCGCATGATGCTGGCACTCGCCTGGCGCAACGTGTGGCGGCAGCGGCGTCGCAGCGCCACCACCGCGGCAGCGGTGGGGCTGGTGGTGCTCATCGCGATCCTGTTCTACAGCATGGGCGGCGCACTGACGAACAGCTTCTATCAGGACGTCACCGCCCGCGCCGGGCACATCGAAGTGCACGTGGCCGGCTACCGCGACGCGATCGACTTCCGCGCGCGTCTGCTGCGGCCGGCAGGCACCCTCAGCGCACGTGTGGCCGGCACGGCGCCGGCAGCCGACGTGGTCGGCGTGCTCGACGTCCCGGCGCTGCTGGCGGGCGCGGCGCGCTCCCGTGCCGTGGCGGTCGTCGGCCGGGACCGCTCGCCCTCCGGCGCCCCCGATGCCGCTGGGGAGCTGGTGGCGGGAACCTATCCCGGTGCCGAGGATCAGAGCGCGATCGTCCTCGGCCGCGCCCTCGCCGATGCTCTCAAGGTGAACCTGGGGGACGTGGTGTCGGTGTACGCGCCCGCCACCGACGGCCTGGGTGCGGCGGCCTACCGGGTGCGGGGGCTGGTGCGACTGGATGATCCGACGCGTGAGGCCGCCACCGCGTACCTGCCGCTGGCGGCTGCGCAGGAGCTTGCCGCCCCCGACGCCGTCGAGCGCTTCGACATCCACTTCCCCGCCGTTCACACGCTGCGAGACGACCCCACCGTGGCTGCCGCGGCGAGCGCGTTGCGCCGGTCGCTCGGGCCGGGCTACGAGGTCGAGACGTGGCGGCAGCTCGATCCCACCATGGTGGCGCTGGTCAACGCGATGGACCCGGTGCTGTACGGCATGTCGCTGTTCTTCTACGTGCTGGCGGGGCTGCTGGTGATGAACACGGTCTACCTCGGCCTCATCGAGCGGGTCCGCGAGTTCGGGCTTGTGGTGGCGCTGGGCGCGCGCGGCGCCACCGTGGTGCGGATGATCGTCACCGAGAGCGTCTTGCTGTGCCTGTCGGGTGCCGTGCTCGGCGGCGCCGCGGGGCTGGCCGCGGTGGCGGCGCTGGCGCCGGGATTCTCGATCCCCGGCTTCGAGGGCCTGTACGCGGCGCTCGGCATCGCGCCGGTCCTGTACCCCAGCGTGAGCCCCGACCAGGTCGCGGTGGCGGTGTTGTTCGCGCTGGCGACGGGCGTGCTGGCGGCGCTGTGGCCGGCGTTGCTCGCCACGCGCATCGCCCCGGCCGAGGCCATGCGTCACGCCGCTTGAACCGCGTCGTCTCGCCGCCTGCCGCGCCCGAACGTCGTTGACGGCGCGGCGCTGCCCTGGGAGAATCTGCCATGCCTCGCGCGCCGACCCGAGCCCCGCCTTCCCAGCCGGCGCCGCCCCCGCAGGCACCGGCACCTCGCACCCGCCGACCGCTCGTTCTCGTCGCGCTGATCCTGGCCATGTTCATGGCGGCCATCGAAGGCACCATCGTGGCGACGGCAATGCCCAGCATCGTCGCCAGTCTGGGCGGCTTCGCCCTGTACAGCTGGGTGTTCTCGGCGTTCCTGCTGATGCAGGCGATCACCACCCCGCTGTTCGGCAGGCTGGCCGATCTGTTCGGCCGGAAGCCCGTCTTCGTGGGCGGTGTGGCGGTGTTCCTGGTCGGCTCGGTGTTGTGCGGCTTCGCGCCGTCCATGCTGGTGCTGATCGGCTTCCGCTTCATCCAGGGAGTGGGCGCCGGGGCGGTCTACCCCACCGTCACCACGCTGGCGGGTGACCTGTACGAGCTGCGCGAGCGTGCCCGCGTGCAGGGGTACCTGTCGAGCGTGTGGGGCATCTCGGCGGTGGTGGGGCCACTGGTGGGCGGTCTGATCGTGCAGTATGCGCACTGGTCGTGGATCTTCTGGCTGAACGTGCCGTTCGGCGTGCTCGCCGTCCTCGGCGTCACGCTGTACCTTCACGAGGACGTCGCGCACAAGCGGCACACCATCGATTTCGTCGGAGCGGTGCTGTTCCTGGTGGCGGTGTCGGCGCTGATGCTGGCGCTCACCGGCGCCGGGCAGTGGGGAACGTTCCGTGTCCTGGCGCTGCTGGCCGTGTCCGCTGCGGTGCTGGTGGCGTTCCTGTGGCGAGAGCGCCGCGCCGCTGAACCCATCGTGGATCTCGCGCAGTGGAGCGACCGCCTCATCACCGTGTCCAACCTCGCCACGCTCACCTCCGGCGTGATGATGATCGGCCTCATCACCTACCTGCCGACCTACGTGCAGGGGGTGATGGGCCGCTCTCCGTTGGTTGCGGGCTTCACGTTGACCAGCATGTCGATCGGCTGGCCGATCGCATCGGTCCTGGCCGGCCGGCTGCTGGTGCCGCTCGGCGCAAGGACGACGGCGCGCATGGGCGGCCTCGCCGGGCTGCTCGCCGGCGGGCTCTTCGTGCTCCTCGCGCCGCGCCTCGGGCCGGCGTATGCCAGCGCGGCCTCGCTGTGCATGGGCGTCGGCATGGGCTTCCTGTCGACGACGTTCATCGTCGCGATCCAGAGCAGCGTCGAGTGGGCGCGGCGCGGCGTGGCCACCGCGACCAACATGTTCATGCGCATCCTCGGCAACGCCACCGGCGCCGCGCTCCTCGGCGGCGCGTTGAATCTCAGCCTGAAGCGCAGCATCAGCCAGCACGGCCTGGCCGGCCAGGTGAGCGTCGACGCCGTCCAGAACCTGCTTCAGCCTGGCCAGGCCGTTGCTGCCAGCGGCGAACGCGTCGCGGCCGTCCTGCGCGCGAGCCTTCAGCTCGGTCTGCACCGCCTGTTCCTGCTGGTCTTCGTGTTCACGGTGGTGACGGCTGCGCTGACACTGGCGTTGCCGAAGCCGGGACTGAAGTGACGACCGCTCCGCCCCATTGCACACCAGACGCGCCTCCGCAGCTGATATGCAGCTGCGGCGGCGCGTCGCCAAACGGCTCGTCGGGCTACTTGAGCGTCTTCAGGTAGCCAAAGATGTCGCTGATCTCCTGAGCGCTCGGCGCGTGACCGAAGTCGGTCTTGAAGCCATTGGACTGCCAACGCGGCATGGTCTGCTCGAGGGTGGCCCCGGCATCGTCCACGCCCACGCGCACGGCACGATTGAACTGAGACACGCTCCAGCCGCCGATGCCGGCATCGGTGTAGGTGAGGTTCGGGAAGTCCGCCACGCCCTTGGCCGTGGCGCCGTGGCACATGGCGCAGTTCTGGTCGTAGAGCTGCTTGCCGTTCTTGATGTCGGGCTGCGGGGCCGGCGTGATGGTGACCGGTACCTTCACGGCCGTGCCCTGATAGGTCAGGGTGGCCGTCATCGTGCCCTGGTCGGCGTTGGGGAGCAGCAGGTTGGCGAACGACGGCTTGAAGTTGGGCCCCGTGAAGAAGGTGGCCACACCCTTGACGTCGCCCTCGCTACCGGCCTTGGCCACTGTGTGCGCAGGTGCGAACGCCCAGTCCTGAGGCTCGACGCCCGGCCCTTCGCTCTTGAGCGGGACGCTCTGCCCGTTGGCGACAGAGGACACCTCCGGTACTGCGTAACCCGACGCCGACATGGTGATCGGCTTCGCCTGCAGCACCAACCCGGCAGCAAGCGCCGTCCCGGTGACCACAGCTCCCAACACCACCCATCTACGGAACCTCATCCTTACCTCCTAAACAATTGCGACGACTCGATCGATTCCGGGGCCAACGATAGCCCCGCCCCCATTACGCGTCAAGGACGAACGCCCTCGCCAAGGACGATTGTCCCGGCGGCGCGCCGGCGCGCCGCCGTCCGCGCAGCCCCGGAAGGGAAGGTCGTCACAACGCCGCGCCGCGCTGGACCATAGCCTCGGAGAAGGCAGGCACCCATGCGTCGACTCTCCCTCGCTCTCACACTCACCATGCTCGCCCTCGCGCTCCCCGGGATGGCCGACGCTCTGGACGCCCACGGCATCGCTCCCGCCCTGGAACAGGCGTTCCCGCCGAGCGTCGCCTATCTGGATTGTCCGTTCAAGAGCAGCGCTCGTACCTGCGTGCTCCTCCCGGACGCCACCAGCGTGAAAGGCGGCAGCCGCATCGCGCTCGCCTTCCTGCGCCGGCAGCCGGGCGTGAGCGGCATCGAGCAGCAGGGCTCGGCCGCCAGCTACCGCTTCCGCGCCGGCGACACCGCATACCGCCTCGTCGTCGCAGCCAGCCGGGCACGACGAGGCATGATCGCCGCCACCCTGAGCTTCGACTTCCCCTCCGGCACCGCCGCGCACCCGGTGTGCCTGCATCCGAACGCCTTGTTCGACCTCGCCAGGTTGCCGACGCTCAACGCAGCCGAGTACACCTCCATGGCCACGGCGATCACCTGTCACGGTCCCGACCCCGTCGACGCCCAGGGGCGCACGCCCCTCTCCTACGCGGTAGCGAGCGGAAACCTCGCGGCCGTCCGCACGATCCTGCGTGGCGGCGCGGACCCGAACCACATCGACAACGCCGGTTGGACGCCGATGCTGGTCGCCGCCCGCAGCGGCACGCGCTCGATCCTCGACGCCCTCTTGCAGGCCGGCGGCGACCCCACCTACATCGCTCCCGACGGGGCGACGGCCGCCGCGCTCGAGCCGTTCAACAGCCATCTCGACGCCTCGTCCAGGCAACGTCCCGGAGCCGCCATCCTGCCCGACGGCGTCGGCGTGGTGAATGCGCCCTATCGTGCCGGCCTGCCCATTCCCGCCCCGGACGGCGCGAACCTCGCCGTGCCCGCCGCCACGGCAGCCGCGACGGGAGCTGCGAGCACGTCCGCGTCGGACGGCCTCGCCGCGGCGCGCGGGGCGACATCGGCCGCACGGCCAACGGCCACCGAGGCCGCCCACAAGGCCATGGCCAAGGCGGCCGCCACCACCCCGGCCACCACCACCGCGGATACCGCGACGCCGGCTCGGGGCGCGCCAGCTCACGGCGCGCCGGCCAACGAGGCGTCACCGGTCGCGGCCACGCCCGCTGCGCCCGCGCGCACGCCGGCCGGGACCGGCAATCGCGCCATCGGGCCGGCCGGCCGGCGGCCGTCGAGGACGTTCGCCATGCTCGCGCTTGCCGTGGTGCTGGTGGTGGGCCTGGCCTTGACCATCGTGCGGCTGCGCCGTCGGGCTCCGGTGCGGCACCCCCGCTTCCTCACCGACGCCTCCACCAACCTGCAGGCCATGCCTCAGCCCCGGCCGCTGCACCGCGGAACCCGCCACCACAGCCTCGAGCCCGTGCCTCGCTGGAACGACCCCCCGGCCTGAACGGGGTCGCGCGTCGAAAGCGGCGTCCAAGCGGGCGCGTCGCGTGCAGGCGCGGAGCCGGAGCGGCGCTGCGGTCCTAGACCGTTCGGTGCTCGCGCCTCAACGGATGCGCGGGTCGAGAACGTCTCGCAGGCCGTCGCCGAGGAGATTGAAGCCGAGGA
>CAYOXR010000556.1:0-12468 GCA_964407955.1 uncultured bacterium
GACGGCGCGGCCATCCGCAACCAGCTCATGCTGGCGCAGTGCTCCTACGGCCCCTACTCCCGGGCGATGGTGCGCATCTGCGCCGAGGAGACCTTCCATCACAAGCAGGGCAAGGAGATGGTGCTGACCTATGCGGCCGGCACCCCCTCGCAGCGGGCGATGGCCCAGGATGCCCTCGAGCGCTGGTGGTGGCCGTCGCTGATGATGCTCGGCCCCCACGACAGCGACTCCCCCAACACGCCACAGCTCGCTCGCTGGCGCGTCAAGACCAAGACCAACGACGAGGTGCGCCAGGAGTTCGTCGACGAGCACGTGCCCGAGTTGCTGGACGCGGGCCTCAGCGTGCCCGACTCGGACCTGCACGTCGACCGGGCGAGCGGCCACTGGGTCCACGGCGCCATCGACTGGGACGAGTTCTGGGCGGTAGTCCGCGGTAACGGTCCGGTGAACGCCGAGCGCCTGGCGGCCCGGCGCAAGGCGCACGAGGACGGTCGCTGGGTGCGCGAGGCGCTGGCCGCCTACGCGGCGCGCGCCGCCGCGGCCACGCCATGACGGCGCACAGCGACGCCCGCGGCGACACGCAGTGGCCGCGCTGGGAGGTGTTCAAGCAGGACACCGAAGGCAGTCCTCACCGGGCCGTGGGCTCGGTGCACGCCGCCGACGCCGAGCACGCCCTGCTGATGGCGCGCAGCGTCTACGCGCGGCGACCGGCGGCCGTCAGCTTGTGGGTGGCGCCGTCGGAGTCGGTCTACGCGCGCACCGCCGAGCAGCTTCAGGAGGGGACGGTGGTGGCCGATGCGCCCGCCACGACCGAGCCGGCCCGGCGCTACCTGGCGTTCCGCAAGACCAGCCACCGGCGCGCGATGACGTTCGTGGACTTCGCCGGCGAGGTGTCGGCGGCCGGCCCGGACGCCGCCGTCGCCGCCGCCCGGCGCGCCTTCCCGGAGCCGCCGGCACTGGCCTGGTGGGTCGTCCCCGCCGCCGCGGTGACGGCCAGCCCCGAGGCCGAGGCGGAGGCGTGGTTCGAGCCCGCGAAGGGCAAGACCTACAAGCAGCAAGCCGAGTACGGCACGCTGGCTGCCGGCCGGCGCCGCAAGGGGCAGACGCGATGACGCTCGAGCCGCCCGTCCGGGAAGCGCTCGTGGCGCGGCTCACGGCGATGGCCGACGACGAGCTGATCCTGGGGCATCGCGACTCCGAGTGGACCGGCCACGCCCCCATCCTCGAGGAGGACATCGCCCTGGCCAACATCGCCCAGGACGAGATCGGGCACGCGCTGCTGTGGCTGGAGGCGCGTCGCGAGCTGGACGGCAGCGACCCGGACGCACTGGTTTTCGGCCGCGGTGCGGGCGACTGGCGCAATGTGCGCTTGGTCGAGCTGCCCAAGGGCGACTGGGCCTTCACCATGGTGCGGCAGTTCCTGTTCGACGTCTTCGAGTGCGAGCTCTTGTCCCGGCTCCGGCACTCGCGCCATGTGCCGCTGGCCGAGGCCGCCGCCAAGGCGGCCCGGGAAGAGGTCTTCCATCTGCGGCACAGCGGCCTGTGGGTCCGGCGGCTGGCCGGCGGCACGGCGGAGTCGGCACGCCGGGTCGGCGCCGCCGTGGACCTGGCCTGGCCGTACCTCCCTCAGCTGCTTGCGCCGCAGCCGGGGGACGCGCTGCTGGTGGAGGCCGGCATCGTGCCGTCTCCCGCCGAGGTCGGCGCCGCGGCGCGGGAGCACATCGCCACGACCTTCTCGGAGCTCGGCGTGGCGCCGCCCGACGTGCCGCCCAACCCCGGCGGCCGCGAGCGCCACAGCGAGGCGCTGGTCGCCCTGCTCATCGACATGCAGGCGGTCGCGCGCGCCGATCCCGCCGCGGAGGCGTGGTGAGCGCGCCGTCGCGCGCCGGCCGTCCGCGGGCGCGGGCGGCCGCGGAGCTCGACGCCAAGACCGTGTGGGCGGCCCTGGAAGACGTCAAGGACCCCGAAGTGCCGGTCCTTTCGGTGGTCGAGCTGGGCATGGTCAGAGACGTCGCGGTAGCGGCGGAGGGCGTGCGGGTGGACATCACCCCGACGTTCGCCGGCTGCCCGGCCTTCGTGGCCATCGCGGAGGCTGTCCGCGAGCGCGTCTCCCGGCTCGGAGCGGCCGCCGTGGAGGTGCGGCGCGTGCTCTCCCCTGCCTGGTCGTCGGACGCCATCACGGCGGCGGGACGCGCCAAGCTGCACGACTTCGGACTGGCGCCACCCGCCGTGCACGGCGGCGCGCTGTTGCCTGCACTGGAGGCGCCGGTGCCCTGCCCGCACTGCGGCAGCCTCGACACGCGGCTACGCTCCGCGTTCGGGAGCGCGCTGTGCCGCGAGTTCTACACCTGCCGCAGCTGTCAGGAAGCGTTCGAGCGCTTCAAACCGGTGTGAGCTCGCCGCGCCGCGGGTTCCTCGCAGTGCAGACGGGCGGCTGCAGGCCCCTCACGCCAGCAACGCCAGGATCACCGCCATGAAGCCGCCCGAGCTGACGGCGGCGAGGCCCATGGCCACCCGGAAGTTGCGCTCCACCGCGCGCTCGTCGAAGCGCGCCGCCCAGCGGAGCATCCATGTTCCGAGGCCGACGAAGAACGCCAACACGCCCACCAACCAGGCCACGCCCGCGCGCTGAGCGAGCGCCGCCATCATCACCGCACCGCCGACGGCCAGGAAGACCACCGCCACACGAAGTGCCCGCCGGGGCCCGAGCAGCACCGGCAGCGTCCGGTCGCCCCGGCGCCGGTCCTCCAGCGTCTGGTAGCTCTGCGTGACCACGTAGAGCCCCAGCACCACCAGGGCGGCGCTGGCCATGCCGGTGAGGCCGGCGACCGTGGCCAGTCCGCCTGCAGGTGCGACGGCCAGCCAGCCGAGCGCGAAGCCCAGCGCCCCCTGCCCCAGCGCGATGGTGCTCAGCGCGCCCAGCGGGCGGGCCTTCAGCCGCACCCAGGGATGCGAGTACGCCGCGAACCCCAGGAACAGCAGCGTCCAGGTGAGCACGAAGCGGCCGCCCACGACGAGCGCGAGCGGCACGCCGAACGCCTGCACGACTAGCGAGAACGGCAGCAGTCCCGGCGTCACGCCGGGGGGCCGGAGCATCCCGCCGACCGGGCCTTCGTCCCGGTCGTAGTACGAGTTGAAAGCCGTGGCGCCGCCGTACAGGAAGACGTGCACCGCCAGGTACCCCAGCCACACCCGGGCGTCGCCGAGGCGCCCGCCGGCCAGCAGCACCCCCCACAGGTAGATCGGGCTCAGCAGCACGTTGAAGTGCAGGCGCAGGTGGCGCACGAACGGATGGCAAACCCACGCCCTCACGGCCGCGTCCGCTCCCCGGCCCAGCAACCCTCTCACCGCCGCATCCCGATGCCGCTCTCGATGCCGGGTTCGCCGCCGCGGTCGCCGCCTGCACGCGCCTGGCGGGCCGAATCTGCGCGTCGCCGACCACGCGCGCGCCGTTGTCGGTGCGGCGCCGCCGCCACGGCGCGCGCCGGCGGACCCGCTACGCCGGCCTCCAGCCCGCGCATGCTGAAGCGCCTGGCGAACGCCCCGGCCAGCGGCGAGCGCAGCCCCGCAGCCACCACGCCGGCGCGCAGCGCCGCCAGCCGCGTCGCCCGTCCCAGCGCCAGATTGAGCTCCGCCCGCCGCGCCGCCGCGTACGCTGCGGCAAGCCGCGCCGACTCGTAGCCCGCCAGCAGCCGCTGCAGCTCCCAGGACGGCACGCGCGAGAGGTCTTCGCCTCCGCGCGCAGTCGTGACCGCCGCGTACAGCGCCGCCGCGTCCAGCCACCCCAGGTTCATGCCCTGGCCCCCGAAGGGAGGCATCACGTGCGCGGCGTCCCCCGCCAGCACAACGCGTCCGGCCGCCAGCCGGCGGGCCAGCAGCGTGCGGACCCCGAACGCGCTGATCATGTCGCAACCGTCCACATCGAGCCGCTCGCCCAACCGCTCCCGGACCCGGGCCGCCAGCGTGGCGGGGGTGGCCTCGCCGCCGCCACCCGGCCCGCCCACGTCCCGGTCGGACGCGGAAGCGCCGGCCGCGGCCACCCATCGCCGAAGTCCTCCCGGAAGCGGGAACGACTCCACCACGCCCGCCTCCGTGAGGTAGATGGCGGCATCGGCGCCGAGCGCCGTACCGTCCGGGAAGTCGCCCATCACGAAGCGGTCGGCGTAAGCGCGCGACCGCGTGGGGATGGCGAGAGCCCGACGCACGGCGCTGTCGTGCCCGTCACACGCCACCACCAGCGCCGCTTCGAGCGTCCCGCCACCGGCGAGGGCGAGGCTGACAGAGCCGTTCCCGGCGTGAACGGCCGCCACCGTCACGCCCCGCCGCAGCGCCCCCGGCGCCACCGTCCCCAGCCGCGCCTCGAGCAGCCGCTCCCCGTCGGATTGCGGCAGGGTGAGCACGAAGCGGTAGGGCGGCGGACATGCGGCGAAGGAGAGCGTGCCGAGATAACGGCGGCCGGCATAGGCGTGGCCCCGCACCACGCGCACCCCGCGCTCGAGGAACGCCGGCGCCAGGCCGGCGCGTGCCAGCACCTCCAGTGCCGGTGGGTGGATGCCGATCGAGCGTGAGCGTCGCGACGGCGCCGCACGGCGCTCCAGCACGGTCACCGTCACGCCCGCACCGGCCAGCAGGCAGGCGAGCAGCAGGCCGACCGGGCCGCCGCCGACGATGGCCACCTCGACGCGCATCACCGCTTGGCCTCCGAGGCGCCCGGCGGGCCCGCGACACGCGCCACCGCAACGTCCTCCCCGGCGTCGCGCAGCAGCAGGCAGCGGAACGGCTCGAGGCGGCGGACCCGCCACCCCTCGGGTGCCAGCCGCGCCAGCTCGCAAGGGCGGTACGCTCGACGGATCGAGCGCAGGCCGTCGGGCACCAGGAACGACGCGGGGAACGCCAGGCGCAAGGGCAGTAAGGCTGCGAACGCCAGGTCGCTGCGGCGCACGTCGTTGTGTAGCGACCGAATTCGCGCCGCGGCCGCGCTGGCGTGCAGGAACGCCGTCAGCTCATCGTCGCCGAGATGGTGCAGGACGTGGTTCGAGATTACGAAGTCGAAGCGCTCGCCCTCGGCCAGCAGCTCCGGCAGCGATGCCTGCCGGAAGCGCAACGTCGGCGGCGCCGGCCGCGAGCGGGCGAAGGCCACGGCGCGGGGGTCCAGGTCGATGGCGGTGATCCTCAGGGGCGCGCCGGCGGCAGCGGACCACACCGCCAGCTTGCGCGCGATGTCACCCCCGCCGCAGCCGACGTCGAGAAGCGTGGCGCCGGCGCCGGCGCGCGGAAGCAGGTAGCGCTCGAACAGCCGCCGCCAGCCGGCGAGCAGCCGGTTGAGCACCGCAAACTGCGCGTACGTCGCCTTCAACCGCTTGCCATCGCACGCGGGATCCTCGATGGCCTCCCTGAGCGATGCGGCGCGGCGTCGCAGCAGCAGCGTCACGCCGACCTCACGCCACCGAGAACAGGCCGGCGTCGACGGTCAGGCCCGGCCCGAAGGCCATGGCCACGACAGGCTCTGCCGCCTGCGCGCCGCCCTCCAGAACCTCGCGCAGCACGAACATCACGGTGGCGCTCGACATGTTCCCGTAGCGCCTGAGCACCGATCGCGAGGCCGCCAGCGCCGCCGCCGGCAGGCCCAGGCCCTGCTCCACCCGGTCCAGGATGGCGCGCCCGCCCGGGTGAACGGCCCAGCGCCGCACCCCCTCGCGGGCCAGGCCGGCCGCTCCCAGCAGCGGCTCGACGGCCTCCCAGGCACGAGCGCCTACGATCTTCGGGACGTAGCTGGAGAGCACCATGTCGAAGCCGGTGTCGCCGATCGTCCAGGCCATGGCGTCGGCCCCCTCCGGGGCCACGGCAGCCGCGAAGCCGTCGATGCGCAACCCCCCCGCGGCGGGCTCGCGGGCGCTGACGACGGTCGCCGCGGCGCCGTCGGCGAACACCGAGGCGGCCACCAGCGCATCCAGGTCGCAACGCGGTTGCAGGTGGAGCGAGCACAGCTCGACGGCCGCCACCAGCACCACCGCGTCCGGATCCGCCAGGCAGAATGCGCGGGCCATGCGCAGCGCCGGGAAGACGGCGTAGCAGCCCATGAAACCCAGGTGGAAGCGCTCCGTGCCGGCCCGCAGGCCCAGCGCCTGCACGACCGCCAGGTCCGGCCCGGGCGCCACGAAGCCGGTGCACGACGCGGTGACGACGTGGGTGACGTCTTCCGGCCGAAAGCCGCGGGCTCGCTCGAGGGCGCCCGCCGCCACCTGCGGGAACAGCGTCAGCGCCTCGCGAGCGTAGCGAGCGTTGCGCTCGGCCGTCCCGGGGCTGCGCAAGGCGCCGCTCTCGCCGTCGAGGTAGAAGCCGCCCTCGCCGCCGGCCACGAAGTCGCTCACCACGCTGTGGCGCGTGTCGATGCCGGAGTGCGTGTAGATGCGGCGTAACAGGCGATCCGTGCGCCGGTCGCCACCCACCCACGAACGCATCACGTCGAGAGCGGTGTGCTGCGCGTAGGCCGTGGCCGGGACCGCGGTGGCCACGCCGTGCAGGTAGACGGGCATGAGACATTATGCAGGTTGCCGTAGGCGCCGCTCGTAGGGCCGCCGCCGGCTCCCATGTGGAGCCTTCCCACCGCACGCCA
This sequence comes from uncultured bacterium, assembly GCA_964407955.1. Taxonomy (GTDB): domain Bacteria; phylum Deinococcota; class Deinococci; order Deinococcales; family Trueperaceae; genus JASBRS01. The sequence continues at coordinate 6,617 of CAYOXR010000556.1, forward strand.
CATTCAGACCTTTCATTCGCCGGGGCCGCAAGATGGGGCCATGAAAGAACCCGTCCCACCCGTGACCCGGTTCCGCGCCGCCAGCTGCCTGGCGGCGGCGTTGCTTCTGTTGAGCGCCGCTGCAGCGTACGCGCAAGACCTGGGGTCCACGCCGTTCGTGGACGCCAAGGGTCTCGACCTCGCCGAGAAACGCGTCATCGCCGTGTACAAGAAGGTCGCGCCGTCCGTCGTGAACGTCACCACGCAGGTCCTGCAACCGACCTTCTTCTACGGCGCCGTCCCCGCCCAGGGCGCCGGCTCCGGCTTCGTGATCGACACCGCGGGGCACATCCTGACCAACTACCACGTCATCGAGAACGCGCAGCGCATCGATGTGTCGTTCGGGAACGGCAACTCGCTGCCGGCCAAGCTGGTGGGCAGCGACGCCCGCAACGACGTGGCGGTGCTGAAGGTCGAGGCACCGGCGGGCACCCTCAAACCGGTCAGCTTCGGCAACTCGGACACCCTGCAGGTGGGGCAGCGGGCGATCGCCATCGGCAATCCTTTTGGCGAGTTCAGCCGCACCCTGACCACGGGCGTCATCAGCGGCCTCAACCGCTCCATCCAGGGGCCCTCGGGGTTGCCCATCACCGGCATCATCCAGACCGACGCCGCCATCAACAAGGGCAACTCCGGCGGGCCGCTGCTGGACAGCTCAGGCCGAGTGATCGGCATCACCAGCGCGCTCTTCAGCCCCTCGGGGACCAACGCCGGCGTCGGCTTCGCCTTGCCCATCGCTACCGTGGAGCGCGTGCTCCCGGCTCTCCTGAAGCAGGGTCACTACCCGCATCCCTACCTGGGCGTGAAGTACGCGCACACCATCACCCCGGCCCTGAACCAGGCCCTGCACCTGGGCAGCGACCACGGCATGCTGCTGGTGCAACTGGTGAGCGGCAGCCCGCTGGACCAGGCCGGCCTGCGCGGCGCCAACCGGCAGGTGCTGCTGGGCAACCGGATGTTCTACGTGGGCGGCGACGTGCTGTTGAAGGTCGACGACCACGCCGTCGCCGACATCGGCGACCTCAAGGCCTACCTGGAGAACAATTACCGTGTCGGTGACCGCGTGAGCGTAGCCTACCTGCGCGGCGGGCAGCAGCACACCGTCAGCGTGACGCTGGCGGAGGAACCGCAGTAGCGCGCGAGCGCTTGGACGCCGGCCCTTACAGCGGGTAGCCGTCGGCGTCCAGCGCCGCCTGGGCCGCCAGCCGGCGCAGCGCGATCAGGTCGACGCCGTGATCGGGCAGGTAGGCGTGGAGCCGGTCGCGCGCGTCCGCACCGCCGGGGATGCGCCTGAGGACCTCGAGTGCCAGGGCGCGCGCGCGGTCCACCGCCGTGAACGCGTAGAGGCGGGCCAGCAGCGCCGCCACCTCGGCCTTCCCGGCCGCCTGCAAGCGCTCCGCGCGCAGCAGCGCGGAGTCCGCCAGGTAGACGAGGGCCACCATGTCCGCCGCATGCGCCATGAGCTCCTGCTCGTACTCCAGCTCCTGCATGTAGGCCGTGGCCCCCATGCCCGCCACCAGCAACGTGGCGCGCTTCAGGTTCTCCACCGCCAACACGGCTTCCGCCAGGTTCGCCGGGGCGTCGACCCGCGTCAGCGGCTCGCCGGTCAACGCCGCCTGAGCCGGGCCCATGAGATCGAGATCGCCGCGCATCGCGCGCTTGAGCAGCTGCTCCACGGTGAGCAGGCGGTTGATCTCGCTGGTGCCTTCGAATATGCGGTTGATGCGGCTGTTGCGGTACCCGAGCTCGATGGGGTAGTCCGCGGAGAAGCCGTAGCCGCCGTACACCTGCAAGGCCTCGTCGACGACCCTGCCAAAGATCTCGCTGCCGTAGACCTTGATGAGGCTGTACTCGACGACGTACTCGTTGAGGGCGCGCGACTGCGCCGGACCTTCCTCGACGCCATCCAGCACCGCGTCCATGTCGCCGGCGAGGCGGTACACGGCGCTCTCGAGCGCGAAGCCCTCGGCCGCCATCCGTCCCAGCTTGTCCTGGATGAGGCCGAAGCTGGCGATGGGTACGCCGAACTGCTCGCGCTCCTGAGCGTAGCTGGCGGCGTAACCGAGGAACAGCTTGACCCCCCCGAAGGCGCCGGCGGCCAGCTTGAAGCGGCCGATGTTGAGCGTGCCGAGGGCCACGTGCGCGCCCTTGCCGACCTCGCCCAGCAGGTTGCCCTTGGGCACGCGCACGTTCTCCAGGATCACCTGGCACGTCGACGAGCCCTTGATGCCCATCTTCTTCTCCTCGGCGGCGACGGTGAGGCCCGGGGTATCGCGCTCGACCAGGAAGGCGCTGAACTTGTCGCCGTCGACCTGCGCGAAGACGGTGAACAGGTCCGCGAAACCGGCGTTGGAGATCCACATCTTGGTACCTTTCAGGACGTAGTCGTCGCCGTCGGCCACGGCTCGCGTCTTGGCGGCCAGCGAGTCGGAGCCGCTGCCCGGCTCGGTAAGGCAGTACGCGGCGATCCACTCGCCGCTGGCGAGCCTGGGCAGGTAGCGACGCTTCTGGTCCTCCGTGCCGAAGTAGACCAGCGGCAGGGTGCCGATGCCGCTGTGGGCGTTGAACGTGACGTTGAACGAGCCGGAGCGCGCCAGCGCCTCGGTCACCACCGTGGAGGCGACCTTGCTGGCGCCCAGGCCGCCGTACGCTTCGGGGACCTCCACGCCCAGCAGGCCCTGCTCGCCGGCCCTGACCATGACCTTGCGGCTCAGCTCGTAGGACAGGTGCTCGAGCTCGTCGAACACCGGCTCGACCTCGCGCTCGACGAACGTTCGCGCGCTCGCGGCGATGAGCTTCATCTCCTCGTCGAGCGCCTCGGGCACGAACACCGCGTCCGGGCTCCGGCGCTCGATCAGGAAGGCGGCGCCGGTGGCGGCGCGCGACGAACCCTGGGACACGGACATGGCAAGCCTCCTCGAGGGCCGGATCCCGGCCCGCCCGGCCGGAGCGTGCGAGCGCCGACGCTTCCACGCCGGCGCGTCCCGACCCGCCGCGGCGCCGGGCGGGCCGCCGTGGGCCGGGACAACGATGCCGAAGTATAAAGGCCGACTTGAACTCGGTACAAGTTTTCGCCGTCATCGGCGTGCACGCCGGCCAAGCGCTCCTTAGCGTGGCGTCGCCGGAGCGTCGCCGTGGCGGCTACATCAAGCCCTTGACCATGCCGCCGTCGACCACCAGCGTCTGGCCGGTGATGTAGCCGGCCTGCTGCGAGGCCAGGAAGGCGACCGCCGCCGCGATCTCGGCCGGCTCCGCGAAGCGGCGCGCCGGGATGCGTTCGATGAGGGCGCGCTTGGCGGCCGCGTCCGTGAACAGCTCCTCCAAGCGCTCGGTGGCCGTGTAGCCCGGTCCCACGTTGTTGACCGTCACGCCGTCGGCAGCGACCTCCTGCGACAGCGTCTTGGCCCAGGCCGTGACGCCGGCGCGCAGGGCGTTGGAGAGCGTCAGGTTGAGGATCGGCTCGCGCACCGACAGCGACGTGATGTTGACGATGCGCCCCCACCTCGCCGCCTGCATGGCGGGAAGCACGGCACGGCCCAGCCGCACCGCCGACATCAGCGTGAGGTCGACGGCGGCGTCCCAGGCGGCCTCGCCAATAGCCGTCGGCGTGCCCGCGGGCGGTCCGCCCGCGTTCGCCACCAGCACCGAGACGTCCCCCAGCCGCCGGCGCGTCTCGGCGACGACCCGCTCCACCTCCGCCAGCTGGCTGACGTCGCCCGGCACGGCAAGCGCCTCGCCGCCGGCCTCGCCGATCGCCTCCACCGCTGCGGCGAGCGCATCGGCGTCACGCGCCACCAGCGCGACCCGCGCCCCCTCGGCGGCCAGCGCCTGCGCCACCGCGCGGCCGATGCCCTTGGACGCCCCCGACACCAGTGCGGTCTTGCCATCGAGTCCCAGGTCCATGGGGCATTGTATGTGGGCTCGCCGCGCCGGCGCGTGGGCCAGGGCGGCGACCAGGCGCCGTCCGACGGCGGCATCGGTCTCAGCGCGGACGCAGGCTCAGCGCGCTCAGCTCCGCCACCGTCGCCGCACCGGCGCCGTGCATGGCCACGCGCAGCTCGAACATGAGCCGCCCGAGCACCGCCTCGACCGCCTCCGGCGAGTCGGTGGCAGGCGCCAGCAAAGGATGGGCGACGGCCGTGACGCGTGCCCCCAGCGCCACCGCCTTGGCGATGTCGAGCCCGCTACGGATACCGCCCGAGGCCACCACCGGCAGCCCCGGCACGGCCTGGCGCACCTCGACGAGCGCCTCGGCGGTGGGGATGCCCCACTCGACCAGCGCCGGGTGCCGCACCTCGCCGTGGTTGGCCAGGTCCTCGACCTTCGCCCAGGAGGTCCCACCCGCCCCGGCGACGTCGATGGCGACCAGGCCGACGTCGCTCACCGCCGCCGCCACCGCGCCCGACAGGCCGTGCCCCACCTCCTTGAGCACGACCGGATAGCCGACGCTGGGCACGACCTCATGCAGGCGCGCCACCAGCCCCGTGAAGTCCACGTCGCCGCCGAGCTGCAGCGCCTCCTGCAGCGGGTTCGTGTGCAGCGCAAGGGCGTCGGCGCCCACCAGCTCGACGGCCTCGCGCAGGCGCTCGGCGCCGTAGCCGCGGTTGAGCTGAGCCACCCCCAGATTGCCGAGCAGCAGGATGTCGGGCGCGTGACGGCGGACCTGGAAGCCGGGCCGGGCCGACGCGTCCTCCAGCATCACCCGTTGGGAGCCGAGCATCAGCCCCAGGCCGAGCCGCTGGGCGGCAACGGCCAGGTTGCGGTTGATGACGCTCGAGAGCGCCGCCCCGCCCGTCATGGCGCCGATCAGCAGCGGCGCGGCCAGCTCACGGCCGAGGAAGGTCGTGCGGGTGTCGACCCGCTCCATGTTGCTCTCGGGCAACGCCCGGTACGGCAACTCCCAACGCTCGAAGCCGCTGGTCCGCGTGCGGTACTGCACGTCCTCGTGCAGGCAGACCTCGATGTGCTTGCGCTTGCGCTGGCGGATCTCCGACACGGCCACGCCACTATACGGTGGCGAAGCGGGTCGCCGCCGCGTGCCGGCGGTCGCCCACGCCGAACGCGAGACGGGCGTTTCCTACCTCGACGGCGGGCCGCGTTCTGTATCATCCCGGCATGACCCTCCGGCATGCGCTACGCGTCACCCTACTCGCCGCCCTGCTGGCCGCGCTGCTCGTCGCCTGCAACGTGTCCGGACCCACGCTGGGGCTCAGCACCTCGTCCATCCACATGGTCGCCAACTCGGCGGGCTTCCTGGTATCCAACACCGGTGACAGCGGTAGCATCCTCAACTTCACGACCTCGTCGAGCAACCCCGCCTTCACGATGAGCCCCGCCTCGGGCGCGGTGTCGCCCGGCACCCCCGTCTCCGTCACCGTGACCGTCGACCCGAGCGCCCTCTCAGGCGTCACCAACGTCGCCGCAACGGTCTCGGTCACCTCCAACGGCGGCTCGGGCGGGGTGACCCTCGACTACGGCATCGGCACCTGCGGCAGCTACACGCCGCAATCGCTGGCGCGCCAGGGCGCGCGCGTGGCGCCCGGTGCGCTCGCGCCGGGCGCGGCCGCGCCCGCCTCGCGCGCGCCGGCACCGGACCCCGCCGACATCGTGCCGGGCCAGATCATCGTGGGCTACAACGCGCCGGCCGGGGCGGCGACCGCCGCCCTCCGTACGCAGGCGCTGGCGCAGGCGAGCCTGGCGGTTCGCAGCGCCTACGGCCTCACCCTGCTGGCGGGCGGAACCGGCGAAGGGCCGGACCTGGTGAGCGCGGCGGACGTCCCCACCGCGCTGGCCCGGCTGCGGGCGGACCCGCG
>CAYOXR010000557.1:0-1762 GCA_964407955.1 uncultured bacterium
AGCACGTCCGTCCAGGGGCCTGGATCTTCGATCTGGGCCGGCCGGCCGACGTGCATCCGAGCGTTCGACAGGTGCCGGGCGTGCAGCTCGTGCCGGGCGGCGTCGTGCGGCCGCCGGGGGAGATGCGCAGCGAGATCGACATGCGCTTCGGGGAAGGCTTCGTGCCCGCGTGCCTGGCGGAGACCATGATCATGACCGCCGCTCACGCCTTCGACCGCCGTAGCCTGGGCACCGGCACGCGCACCGCGGACATCGAGTTCTATCTGCGAGAAGGCGCGGCGCTGGGCTTCGAGATCGTCACCCGCGACGACAACGTGGCGGCGTTGGAGGCGGCACGATGAGCCTGCGCCCGGGCCCGGGCTGGTGAAGGCGCTCCGCCTCGCGGGCCCGCTCGAGGACGAAAGCCCGCACTTGAGTCGCTTGTTCGAGCTCGGCTGCGTGGGCATGGTCGAGGTGGCCGGCGCCGCCGGCCCCGAGGTGCTGGCGTACTTCGAGCGGATCGTGCCCGTGCCGATGGAGGGCAGCTGGGAGACCGTGGACGACGTCGACTACGTGGCGGCCTATCGCCGGCACCTGAAAGCGGTCCGGGTGGGTCCCGTCGTCGTGGCGCCGAGCCACCGGCGCGTCACGCTCGAGGTGGGCGAGCAGGTGGTGTGGCTGGATCCCGGTCGGGCCTTCGGCACCGGACACCACGAGACCACGCGGCTGGCGCTGGCGGCGCTGGGGCGGCTCGATCTGGTGGGTCGCAGCGTCCTGGACGTTGGCGCCGGCTCAGGCATCCTGGCGATCGCGGCCGATCGCCTGGGGGCGGCCGCGGCCCTCGGTGTCGACTCCGACGCCGGCACCGTGCCCGTGGCGCGTGCCAACGCCAGGCTCAACCGCTCCCGCGCCCGCTTCCTGGAGGGAAGCCTGGACCACGCGGAGCTGCCTGATCGTTTCGACGTGATCGTCGCGAACCTGCATGCGGAGCTGCACGCCTCCTTGATGGAGGCCTACCGCCGGCGCCTGCTCGCCGGTGGGAGCCTGCTGCTCACCGGCGTCCTTGCCCGCCTCACGGACGTCGTGGCGAAGGCGTTGCCGGCGGACGCGAGCTGGCGGCTCGAGCGCGAAGGGGCGTGGGTGTTGCTGCACGCCACGCTGGGCGGCGGAGCCGGCCCGGTGGCACCGTGAGGCCGTGTGCTCCAGCGGCGACGCGCTCTCGGGGGAGCGTTGAGACGGCCCCCGTCGTCGTGGCGGCGGCCGTTGTGGTGCCCGATGGGCTCTGAGGCTCCGCCGGCCGTGCCGGCCCTGTTCCGGCGGGCGGGACAGCGCCGCTCGCGCGCGCTGGCGCTGCTGCTGGTGTTGACGGTGGCGGCGCTGCCGGGCTGCAGCCCTCTGTACTTGCCGCCGGTACCCGCTCGGGTGCCGGTTCCGCAGCTGCCGCAGCTCGGCGATGCCAGCAACCTGCGCGTCGAGAACGGCACGCTGGTGCTTCACGTCGTGCTCGACAACGTGCCCGAGGAGGCCTGGCTGGCGGTGCAATGGTTCGCGCCGGACGGCAGGCAGGTTGCCTCCGACAGCGTGTGGGTGACGCCGGCCGATGTCGGCCAGGGGCGAACCCTGAGCCTGCCGTCGCGCACTGCGTTGGCGTCCGGCGAGTGGCGCGCCGTGACGTCGATGCGCGGCCGGGTGTTGCGGCAGTTCAGCGTCGAGGTGCCGGCAGCGGGGGGAGGCACCCCCGCGCCGCCGGCACCATGAGCGCTGCGTCAGGCCGGACGCCGCC
>CAYOXR010000558.1:0-2838 GCA_964407955.1 uncultured bacterium
CGTACGCCACCACCACGTGGATGTCGACGTCGGCACGCTCCTTGCCGTGAGGGTGCTCGACAACCACGCCCTCATCCACCTGCGACCGGCCCAGCACGCGCCTCAGGCCTTCACCGATGTTGACGGGGGCCATCCCCACCACGCCCGGCACCTCGTGGGCGGCCAGCCCCAGGATCGAGGCCAAAGCGTCGTCCGAGATGTTGACCCGGTCGGCCGGGGCATCGCCGCGCTTGCGCTTGCCGGCTCGGGACGCGGCCTTCCCTTCCTTGCCTTCCTCCACCTGGCGTCCTTCCTGGTCGCGCGCCGCAGCTTTGCGCCGGGCCCGTCACGGCCCGGGCGCCTCGGCGAGCCGCCGCATGCGGTGCGCTATCGAGCCATTCTAGCCGGTCCCGAGGGGCCTTTCCGTGGTCTCTCCGGCATCTGCCGCGCGCGGCGAACGGCCGCTTGCGCCGGCTCAGTCGACGTCCCACACCTCGATGTCGAGGCTGGAGGCGCGCACGCTCAGGCCGCGCCGCTCCACGAACCGCAGCGCGCCGTCGAGGGTGCGCTCGAGCCAGGCACGATCGCCGCTGATGGCGGCGAGGCCGATGCGCTCCCAGTCGTGGGCGTCGAGACCGTCCAGGCGCGCCACCGACACCGGGAAGCGGGCCTTCAGGCGTTCCGTGACGGGCAGCAACAGGCCGCGCTTTTCCTTGAGGCTGCGCACGCCGGGCGTGTCGATCGTCACCAGCAGCACGCCGACGTACACGCTGCCGCCGGCCACCGCCGTCACTCCATGCCGGCCAGGAAGCCGATACGACGCAACGCGCGGATCAGGTCCATCACGGTGACCTCGGCGGAATCGTACTCCACCGCCACCTGCAGGTCGCTGCTGGCCTCCGCCCGCAACACCCCCGGCACCTCGCGCAGCGCCTGCTCCACCCGACCGCGGCTGGCGTCGGTGTCCATGCCGCGTACGCCCAGCAGCACCCGTGCCGCGCCGCCCTCAGCCATGCCCGCGCTCCTCGGGTCGGCGCGCTGCGGCGGCATGCACGGCCGCCGCCCGCGAGCCGAGCTGGCGGGCGTAGACCGCGGCGGGTGCGGGGCGATAGTCCTCTCTGCCGAGCGCCGCCGCCCCGGCCACGTCATCGGCCGGCAGCTCCACACGAACGTCGTAGATCCCCGCGTCGTAGGCGCTCTTCGTCAACGCCTTGAGGAGCGCACGCAGGGCGACGCCGTCGCCGGGCGGCCGGGTGGCCAGCCGCGATGCGAACAGCGTCGGGCGTTCGCCGTCGAACAGCGGCTGAGCCAGCACGAAGCCCAGCACGCCGGCCTCGCCGACGGCCACGAAGGCGTGGCCGGTACGCGCGAAGAAGCGCAGGGACGCCTCCGAGGTGCGGGTCTCGAGGCCGTGGGCGCCGCCATAGTCGCCATCGATGGCCGCGACCAGGGGACCGTCCTCGGCGTCTAGGGGTCTGGCGTGTGTGTCCATGTGCCCGAGCGTCCCCCTTCCTTGCGCAAGAGCCTCACGCTCTCGATGACGATGCCTTTGGCGGCACCCTTGAGCATATCGTAGAGGGTCAGCGCTGCCACGCTGGCGGCCGTCAGGGCCTCCATCTCGACGCCGGTCGAGGCGGTGGTCTTGCAGCTCGCCACGAAGCGCACGCTCGCCTCACCCACCTGGCCTCTCACCGTGACCGATGCGAGCGGCAGCGGGTGTGCCAGCGGGATCAGCTCGGGGGTTCGCTTGGCCGCCATGATCCCGGCAAGCTCGGCCACCTGGAGGGCGTCGCCCTTGGGGCCGCCGCCCTCCAGCCACGCCGCCGCCTCGGGCGGCAGCCGCACCACGGCTTCGGCGGTGGCGAGCCGCGCCGTCACCGGTTTCCCGCCGACGTCGACCATGCTGGGATGTCCGTCCTCGAAGTGCGGACCGGCCATGAAGCTCATTGTACGGCGCGCGTCTACCACGCCGGCGCTCGCACCGCCGCCTCGGAGCGCTCGCGATCCCACGCCCGATAGCCGGCCTCGACGAAGTACAGGCCGTGCGGCGCGACGTTGTGACCGGCGCGCGTGCGGTCGCGGGCGGCGAGCAGCGCCGGAACCTCGTCCGGCTGCAGTCTTCCCTTGCCCACCCACAGCAACGTGCCCACGATGGTGCGGACCATGCCGCGCAGGAAGCCGTCGGCGGCCACGTGAAGGCGCAGCTCCCCCTCCTCGCGACGGAGCTCGCACAGGTAAACGGTGCGTTCGCGGCTGCGGGTCTCACGGGTGGCGAAGCTGGAGAAGTCGTGCCGACCCAACAGAGCGTTTGCCGCTGCCTCCATGGCGTCTACGTCGAGGTGCCGGAACACGCTCAGCACGCGCTGGCGCTGCACGGCGACGCCGCGGGGATCGTCGCGCCTGACGCGCAGGGTCCGGGCCACGCTTTCGATGGGCAGCGCATAGGTGCCGTTGCCGCAGCGCACAAACAGCCCGGTGGACGAGAGGATGCTCACCGGGACCCAGAGCACGATGGTGGTGCCGCCCAATGTAGGCTTTGGTACGACCTCGGCGTACCCGCCGAGAGCTTCCAACTGGGCCCGCACCACGTCGAGCCCTACCCCCCGGCCACTGATTTGACTTACGCGATCCGCGGTGGAGAAGCCGGCACGAAACAGCAGATCCGCCGTCTGTCCGGCGGTCAAGCGCTCGGCCCTTTCCGTGGTAATGAGCTGTTTTTCCACTGCCTTGCGTTTGACCTTTTCCCAGTCAATACCCCGGCCGTCGTCGCTCACCTCCAGTCGAACCATGGCCCCTTGCAGGGAGGCGGTCACCTGAATGCGACCCTGGGGCGGCTTGCCCTCCCTGATACGGTCCGAG
>CAYOXR010000559.1:0-3784 GCA_964407955.1 uncultured bacterium
GGCTGCTCGATGTAGTCGAGCCCGAGCCGGTCGAGCTCCCGGAACACCCGCGCGTCCGTGAGCCGGAAGGCGCTGTTGGCGTCGACGCTCAGGGGCATGTCGGGAAGCGCCTCGCGCACGGCCGTCATGGGCTCCACCGCCCAGCCCGGCTTGATCTTGAACTTGAGCCGCCGGTAGCCTTGCTCGGCATGGCGTTGCGCCATGGCCACGGTCTCGGCCACGCTGGGCTGGATGCCGATCGAGGCGCCCACCGGGATGGCCCGCGCCACGCCGCCCAGTAGGGCCCACAGCGGCAGCCCGGCCGCCTTCGCCTGCAGGTCCCAGAACGCGGTCTCCAGCGCCGCCACGGCCATGTTGTGGCCGCGAATGCCGGCCAGCTCGGCCAGCAGCTCCGCGGGCGTGGCGTAGTCGTGGCCCAGCACGCGCGGCAGGATGTAGCGCTCGAGCGCGACCCAGGCGGTGTCCGTCGTCTCGTAGCTGTACCCCGGCACGTTGCCGGCGGTCACCTCGCCGTAGCCCTCCAGGCCGTCCGAGCGCACCGTGAGGAGGAGCTTGCGCAGGTCCTGCTCGACGCCGAAGCTCGTCTCGAAGCGGAACTTCAGGCGCACGGACAGCTCCCGGAGCACGACGGATTCGATCTTCATGGCGACCTCCAGGCTGCCAAGCATACCCTCCGTAGCGCCGTCACCGGCGCCGTTCAGAACTCGTCCGGGAACTCCAGCTTCGGGCGCGGCGGCTCTTCGCCGGCAGGCTCTTCACCGGCGGGCTCATCGTCGGCACGCTCCACGCCTGCGCCCGCTGCATCACGTTCGCCACGCGTCGCTCGCGCGTCGCGCGGGCGCTGCCCGCCGTCCACCCGCCTGCCGCCACCAGCCCCCGCATCGCGACCGGCTTCCTCGCGAGGGCGCTTCGCACGGGCGCTCTTCGCGCGGGCCGCCTCGTCACCGTCCACCTCGTCGGGACCGACCAGCTCGCCGGGCTCGACCTCGGCCGGGCCGGCCGCCGCATCCGATCGGACGGCCCACCGCCGTGGGCGCTTCGACTCCGCGGGCGGGCCATGTCGCCCGGCACCCGACCGCGCGTCGGCGGGTGCCCCGCGATCACTCGCAGCCGCGTCGCCGCCGCGCGCCGCACGCGCGGCGCGGCCCAGACCCGCCCGGCCGCTCGCGGGCTCACCGGCTGGCGGCCCCTCGACACCGCGCCCAGACCCAGCACCAGGCGCAGAACCAACACCAGGCGCCTCCGCCCGGACCGTTCCGCTGTCACGACCGACCGCGCGCCCGTCACCGCGTCCAGACCCAGCACCAGGCGCAGTACCAGCACCAGGCGCCTCCGCCCGCGCGCTCCCGGTCTCGCGCGCCCCCCCGCGCGGATCCGGCCGGCGCACGGCCTCGGGGCCCGGCGCCTCACGCACGCGTTCACCGCGAGCCGATCCACCCTCGCCGCCGCCGCTGCCGCCGGCCGCCGCCTCGCCCGCAGCGCCGGCCGTGCCGGGTGCCAGGCGGTCGGCATCCCCCAACCGCCACGCGTCGGGCTCCGCCGCCTCGGACGCCGGCCCGCGCTCGCGGGCGGGCGCGCGCGGCTCGGCCGTGCCCGGGCCGGGCACCTGGGCGCGACGTTGCGGCCGCTCGGGCCGCGCGGCCGGCCAGGTCGTGTCATCGCCCACCTGCTCGGGCGCGGGGTCGGCCGCCTCGTCGCCAATGGGCGGGCCGCGCCGGACCGGCCGTGCGCTCGCGGCGCGCGCCTCGACCGGACGCTGTTCCCCGCGTGGCTTGACGAACTCCGGACGCGGCTCGAAACGCCCCTCGTCCGTGCCCGCCGCCGCGCGCCACCGCGGCGGGACGCGCTCGCTGGCCACCCCGCGCCGCCCCTGCCGCAGAACCGTCGTCTGCCGCCGGCGCTGCGCACGCTCAGAGAAGCCGCGAGCCACGTCGACACGCTGATCCAGCGGGAGCACGCGGTAGCGTGCGTTCCACGGCTCCCACAGCAACTTCGCGCGCACACGGAAGGTCTTCGGCGGCATGTCCGGGACGTACACGAACAGGTCGAGCACGCCCTCGTCCCCGCCCGCCTCTTGAAGGTCGGCGGTGACGTCCACCGCGCCGTGCGGCGGCAGCACGGCCGCCACCTCGGCCGCCGTCGGTGCGGAGGCGGCATTGGTGCGCACGGCCAGCTCGAGAAGCTGCACCGGAGAGGCGCTCAGGTTGCTCACCGTCATGGCCAGCTCGTAGGCGACGTCACGGGGTGCCTGCAGCGACGACACCACCTTGGGCGCCGCCCAGGCGGCCACGCGAAGCTCGCCGTGGGAGATCAGCAGCTCCGGCCGCCGCGCCGCCCGGCGGCGGGGCCGGATCAGGAGCACCAGCAAGATGACGGCGACCAGCGCCACCAGCACCCAGGTGAACGGCGTCCACGTCGACGGATCGGGTGACAGCGTGTCCCACCACGTGCGCAGCTGCTGGCCCGTGCCCTGCACCTGGTCGCTCATCAGCGTGAACAGCCGTCTCATGCCTCGCCGCCTCCCGGCCCACCCCTGTGCGGCCGTCCACACCAGCTTAGCCGTTCGCCGCGCCGGCGAGTCGCCACCGCTTGCCCGCCGCACGGACCCGCGCTCTGTGACACGCGTCCGCCGACCGGGGTGACGCGCGCCCGCGGGCGGCGGCGCGGGGCGCCGTGGCTCTACAGTAGGAGGGTGGCCGCAGACGCCAAGCTCCCACCCCGGCCCTCGCGACGGACGACACCTACGCTGCTCGTCACCGCCGACGGCAGCCGTACGCTCCATTCCAGCCGCTACGGCGAGAGCTACCACTCGGTCCGCGGCGCGCTCACCGAGGCGCGCCACGTCTACCTGGAGGCCAGCGGGGTGGCGGCTCGGCTGGCCGCCGGGCGAACCACGACCGTGCTCGAAGTCGGCTTCGGGACGGGGCTGAACGCCCTGGTGACCATCGCCGCGGCGCAGGCGGCGGGGGCCTCCCTGCGCTACGTGTCGCTCGAGCGCGAGCTCCTGAGTGCCGACGTTCTGGCTGGGCTCGACTACCGCTCGCTGTTCGAGGACCCGGCCGCGGCCGACGCGCTCATCGCGTGCCGGCGCGCGTACCACCCGGCGTCCGATGCGCGCTTCCGGCTCGATCTCGGCGGCGCTCGGCTCGAGGTGGTGGCGGGCGATGCCCGCCATGCCCGCCTGCCTCGCGGCGTCCACGCCGTCTACCACGACGCCTTCAGCCCCGGTGTCAACCCCGAGCTGTGGCAGGCGCCGTTTCTGACGAAGCTGTTCGACGCCCTCGAGCCCGCTGCCGCGCTGGTCAGCTACACCGTGCAGGGTGCGCTTCGGCGCCGCCTCGCGGAAATCGGTTTCGCCGTCGTCAAGGCTCCCGGCCCGGCTCGAGGCAAGCGCGAGATGCTCATCGCCCGCAAGAGCGGCGGGCGCGAGCGAGAGCCCACCGTGAGCACGCCGTCGTGAGCCGCGTCGCGGCGCCTATCGTCATCGTCGGCGCCGGCGTGGCGGGGCTCTCGCTGGCCTACGCGCTAGGCCGCCGCGGGCGACGAGCGCTGGTGCTCGAGCGCGGCCGCGTCGGTGCGCAGGGCGCATCGAGCGGGCCGGCGGCCCTCGTCAACCCTCACCGCGGCCGGAGCGCACGCGCTCATCCGGACGACCTGGCCGGCCTGGCAGCCTTCTGGCGCGTGGTCGGCGAGCTCGAATCCGCGGGGCTCGACCCCGGAGCGCACCGCAGCGGCGTGCTGCGTATCGCACCCAGCGCGTCGCGGGCGCGCGCCTGGCAGAAGC
>CAYOXR010000560.1:0-1621 GCA_964407955.1 uncultured bacterium
CACGACATCGCTGGCATCACGACGCAGAACGACGGCCAACACCTCCGCCGTGAAGACCTCACCCACCACGCTCGCGGCACGCAACACCTCGCGCGCGAACGGCCCGATCCGAGCGATGCGCTCATCGATCACCCCGGCCACACGGTCGGGGAGCTGGTCCCAGCGCAGGCCTTCACTCGCCGACCACCGTCCGGCATCGTCCCGGACCAGATCGCCGCGCTCACGCATCGCCCTCAGGAGCTCGGTGGTGAACAGCGGATGACCCGCCGTCTGCCGCCACAGGGCCTGCCGGAACTCGGCGCCAAGGTCGTTGGGCTCCGAGTCCAGCAGCTCCTCGACGAAACGCCGACCGTCGGCGGCATCGAGGTCGATGATCGGGGTCCCCTGCATCCCGCCGAGCTCGCCCAGGAGCCCGTGCGCGAACGGCCCACCATCGCGGGCACCGAGCCTCGCCGTGTCGGGCGGGCGGAACGCACCCACGATCAACAGCCGGTCGTCTCGGATGTTGTTCGCCAGGAACATCAGCAGCTCCGCCGAGCTGCGGTCGATCCATTGCAGATCGTCCAGCACCAAGAGGAGGGGCGCGGCGGTCGCCACGCGCCGAAGGGACCTCGCGACCTCGCTGCGAAGGGCCGCTTGGCGATCGGATGCCACGGGCGCGCCGAGCCACTCGGCCTCGAGGCGCTCAGGATCGCCGCCAGCAAGGCCGCGCGCAGAGTCGGTCTCGGAGGCCAGTGATCCGAGCCGCTGCCGGGGCAGGACGGTCCCGAACAGGTTCGGGCCCTCCTCGCGCAGGATCCGGCCGGCCAGGGGCGCGACGCGCCGCAAGCGCTCGGTGCGAGGACCCTCGAACGGGGCCGGGTTGCCTTCCGCCTCAGCAACCCGTGTGAGCTCCTCCAGTACGTCGCGGAACGGCATGAACGGATCGCCCGAACCCGTGTACGCGTTGCAGGATCCCACCGCGGCGAGCACCCTCGGGTCCGCCGCCTGGGCGCGCGCCACGAACGCCCGGAGCAGAGCGGTCTTGCCCTGTCCGGCCTCACCGACGACGAAGACCACGCCGCCGTGCCCTTGAACAGTGGCGGCCAGATGGCGCTCCAACTCCGCCATCTCGACCGAACGTCCGAAGAGAGGCGGCGCCGCCCGGTCCACAGCGCCTTCTGTGGTTGAGGCGAGCCGGTTCCTGGCGGTCGTCTCGTCCTCCAGAAGCGGGGCCTCGGTACCGTCTACCGGGCCCGCGGCGTCCGGGCCGACGAGCCACGGCCGGTCGGCCTCCAGCTCAGATGCGGGAGGCGGTCGATCGACCCAGCCCGTCATCGCGAAACGGATGAATGCCGAACGCTCCTCCACCGCGATCCCGAGGACGCGGGCCAGCGTCGCCGCAATGCGGCGCGACGGGTGACGCACGTCGGCCTCCAGCTTGCGAACGGTCGACTCCGAGCAGCCGACCCGAACGGCCAGCTCTCTCTGCGTCAGGTCGAGGGCCTTGCGGCGACGCCGCAGCCAACGCCCGAACAGCGATTCCTCCGGCAACGGGTCCAAGATGCTGTACCCCTCCCTACTCGTCGCCATTGAACACGCTTGGGACGACGATTCTACCACGGCCTGTGCCGCCTGCAGT
>CAYOXR010000561.1:0-12352 GCA_964407955.1 uncultured bacterium
AGTCCCCTTCTTGCCAGTCCCCTTCTTGCCAGTCCCCTTCTTGGCAGTCCCCTTCTTGGCAGGGGCCTTTTTGGCAGGGGCCGCCCTAGTGGCGCGCTTCGTGGCGGCGCTGCGCTTGGCCCGGCCGGTCCCGGCAGGATCGCTCTCTGCGGTTTCGCTGTCGGCAGGTTCGTTCTTCACAGGTTCGCCAGTCACAGGTTCGCCAGTGACGGCCTCGCCAGTCACATCCTCGCTGCGCACGGCCTCGCCACGCGCGGAGCGCTCTTTGGCGGGGCGCGGCGCCCGCGCAGCGGTCGGCAGCGCCTCGAGACGATCGAAGCGGTAACCGCTCGCCTCCTCCGCGCGCCGCAGCCTATCGCCCAGCCGCGCCACCGCGGCGGCGCTCGCGCCGGCCGCGTCCGCGAGCGTGAGCACGGCGGCGACGAGCAGCCGGAAGCGCTCGCGCACGAACCAACGCTCGCCGCCGTAATCGTGCACGCCGAGGAACGCCCGGCCGGCATCGTCGTCCTGCAACCAGCGCAGGACCGTCGCCGCCTCCAGGGGAAGCGCGCCGTCGCCGACAGCGAGCAGCCGCAACAACACAGGCGGCAGGTCGGCCGCGGCGGCCGCGTCGTCGACGCCGTCCGCCGCCAATTGCGCCTCGAGCGCACCGGCGAGACGAAGCGAAGCGTAACGCTCGGCGCCGCCCGCCACGCCGGCGAGCGCCAGCGCCGCGCGCGCCGCCGCGCCCGCACCGCGCGCGGCGGCCTCCGCGACGTCGTAGCCGGCGGCGTCGAGGCGCGCCAGCGCGGCACCGACCGCGTCTCGGGCCGGCGGGCCGGCACCGTCCGCACGCCGCGCACCGCCCTTATGGGCCGGCGGTCGACGCATCAGCGCCGACGCCACCCGCCTCGCCAGCACCGCGGCGCCATCGCCCACGGCGCCCTCCGCACCGGCCGACCGACCACGGTGTCGGGCCGTTGTCGCGGCCACGAGCGGTCCGCGCGCCCGCGCAGCAGCAACGAAGGCCAGCGCCGCCGCCTCCACCTCGCCCCCGTCCCGAGCCGCGGACAGCAGCGTCACGAAGCGCTCGCGCACGTCGCGGTGCAGCCAGTCGAGGCGCGCGCGCTCCACGTCCGGCACCCCGGCGCCGCCAAGGGCGTCGTGCAGGCCGGCGAAGCTGCCGTCTCGGTCGGTCACCTCCAGGACGTCCGTGAACACCTGCGCCTGGAAGCCGTTCAAGGCGTAGCTCAGGCCGTCTTGCATCAGCCGGTCCGAACGCAGCAGGTACTCCAGGCCGCGCAGCCCCTCGCGCAGAAGCGCGAAGCGGTTCGCGCCTCCTTCCAGGCCGAGCGCCTGGTGAAGCGTCACGCGGCGGCTGCCGCCGCCTGCCCACGGCTCGGCGAACGGCACGCTCGTGCGCACCACCCCGCTGGCGCGGGCGTAGCGGTTGTTGTACAGCACCAGCGTGGCGGCTCCCCCGCCCCGGTTGCTGTAGGCGTACACGTCCTCGTTGACGTTGCCGTGAGCGTCGACGGCGTCGAACAGGCGGAACGACTCGGCCGCCGCGAAGCGCTCGCGGTGCCTGAGGAGCGGCGCGATCTCGCGGCCATGGCGCTCGAGCATGCGAGGGTCCGGCTCCTCATCGAAGGTCGGCGCGTGGTACTCCATGCCGTACTTCTCGCGGAACCCCTCGACCTGGCCGTGGCCGAACATCGGCAGGCCCGGCATCGTCGCCATCACAACGCACACGCCGAAGTACTTGTCGCCATCGCCGAACTGCGCGATCGCCGTCTCCTCGTCAGGGTTGTTCATGAAGTTGACGAAGCGCCCCAGGATACGGGGATCGAACTCCAGGACGTTCTTGACGAGGCGCCGGTAGTCGGCGTTCTCCTCGCGCTTGAGCATGTTCATGAAGGCGCTGTTGTAGACCCTGTGCATGCCCAACGTGCGCACGAAGTAGCCTTCCATCATCCAGAACGCCTCGGCCAGCAACAGCGTCCCCGGCGCCTCCGCCGCGACGCGATCGACCACTTCGCGCCAGAACTCCACGGGGATCCGGCGTTCGAACTCGGCGGCCTCCAACGATCCGTACACGCTGCGCGAAGGGATCGCGCCGCCCTCGCCGGGAGGCGGGTACCACAACCGCTGGATGTGGCGCTTGGCGAGCGTCATGGCCGCGTCGAAGCGGATGATCGGCACCAGGCGAGCCACGTGCAGGATCGTCTGGATCACCGCCTCGCGAACCGCGGGATTCAGGTAGTCGAGCTGGGCGGTGTCGTTCCAGGGCATGGACGTGCCGTCGTTACCGTGGTAGATGAAGCGCACCTCGCCGTCGGAGCGGCCGACGCGCTTGAACACCACGGCGGCGTCGCTGTCGTCCCAGTAGTGATCCTCGATGACGACCGCCATCGCCGGGTCGCTCGACAGGTCGGGGCCGTCGAAGCGGTAGCCGGGGTACGGCGGATGATCGAGCTGCAAGAACCAGTCCGGGTGCTCGGCGACCCAGCGCCCGTCGATGCCGACGTGGTTGGGGACCATGTCGCCCGCCAGCCGGATGCCGCGGCGCCGGGCGCGCCCTTCCAGCTCGCGGAACGCCGCCTCGCCACCCAGGTCGCCGGCGATCACGTAGTCGTAGAGCGCGTAGGCACTCGCCAGTGCCGCGCCTTGACCGCGCCGCTGCTTGATGCTGCGGGAGGCCTGGCTGCGCTCCCACAACCCGATCAGCCACAGCCCGTTGAAGCCTCGCTCCGCGAGCTCGTCCAGCGCCTCGTCGGGGATCTGATCGAGGCGCCGCACCTCGCGCCCGTAGCGCCGTTGGAGCTGCGCCAGCCATACGTAGGTGCTCTTTGCGATCAACACCACGCGCGGCATCCAGTCGCTGTCGGGGCTGAACGCCTCGTGCTCGCCGGCGAGCCTCAGCGCCTCGGCGTCCAGCACCGGCGCCGGCCCCGGGCCCCCGGGTCCGCGCACACGCTCCTCGCGAAGCACGTCGATGGACCGCAGCAGGCGCGACAGCAGCCCGGCATAGCGCTCTCCGAGCAGCGGCCCCCAGCGCCGGGCGACCACCCGCAGTTGACCCTCCAGTGAGGTGGGGCTGGCGCGCTGCGGTGCCCACAGCAGGGCCATGAGGCTCTCGCGGCCGGCAGCGCCGGCGTCCGAAGCGAGGAACACGCCCTCGAGCCGCTCCTCGAGCAACGCCAGCGTGCGCGTGTAGTCCTCCTGCGCACGCAGCGGCGCATCGTCGAACAGCTCCTGCAGGCGCTCCATCGCCGCGTTGGCGTTGGCCAGCCTCAGCAGCAGCGCCTCCTCGAGCACGATCTCGGCGTTCGGCACGCGGTCGCCGGCGTCCGTGACATGCGCCGCGGCGTCGACGCGCCCATCGGCCACGGCCGGCGGCGGGAAGCGCGCCGTGAACGCGGTCAGGGTGGACGCCAAGCGTTTGCGCCCCAGCGCCCGCTCGAGCCCTTCGCGGGCGTTTGCGAAGGGGCGGCTGGCGGTTCGTTCCGATACGACCGCGATCAGGGCATGCATGAGCTCATGCAGCAAAATGGCCGCGTAGAGCTCGCCGCCGCCGACGGCCAGCTCCGGAAAGCGGTCGGCCCGGCGCACCTGGTTGATGCGCCACGCCAGCTCCTGCGCCTGGCCGGCATCACCGAGCATCAGACGGCCGCTCAGCCCGAACAGCCGCGCTTCGATGGCGTACCGCCGGCGCGCGTCGACGGACACGTGCAGGAAGCGACACGGTGCTCGCCGGATATCGGGAGGCGGCGGCATCGGGCTGTCGAAGCGTGTCTTCACGATCTCGCCCTCCGGGGCCGGAACCGGCACGCCGGCCCGGGCCCTGGACGCGGCGCCGCCACGCGGGCCGCAGGGCCCACGCGCTTCATCAAGGTCGTTTGGAGCTTAGCATGCGGCCGCCACCCTGGACGTCCCGCATGGGACGGCTTCGATCGGCACTGCGCCGGGTCCGCTCTCATTGCCGACGGCTCTGGCGGCAGGTACAATTCGCTGACCGGATCCGGGTCGCGCGCTCGAGGGACGGAGGCTGGGACCGCGATGCTGGTACGCCCAAAGCCGCAGGGGTCGACCCCGCCCGCCGCACAGCGCACGCGTCGCCTGCGCTTGACGGCGTGCCTGCGCCTGACGGTGCTGGCCGCCGCGGCCGCGGGGCTGCTGAGCGGCTGCACCAGCAGCCTGACCACGCCGGGCGAGGTGCTGCGGATCCTGGGCACCAGCCTGCCCGACGCCTACGTGGGCGAGGCCTACGATCAAGCGGTGCAGGCCGTCGGCGGCTTGCGTCCCTACACCTTCAAGCTCGCCGAGGGCCAGCTCCCCGCCGGCATCGAGCTGCAGGGCGGCGCGCTGCGAGGTATGCCGAGCCAGACCGGTCAGTACACCTTCACGATCCAGGTCTCCGACGCCAACCTGTCGACTACCGTGCAGCAGTACACGCTGGCGGTCACCACGGTTCCGCCACCGACGCTCGACTTCAACCCGCCGCCGACCCAGGTCGATCGGCCCGTGACGTTGCACGTCCAGCTGGTGAACGCCCGCAAGCTCGAGGGGCTGCGCACCCAGGTGCGTTGGGACCCCAACGCCTTCAAGCTGGTGAGCAACAGCGTGCAGCCGTCGAGGCCCGGTCTGGCGCTACTGCAGCAGGCATCCCAGGGCCAGTTGCAGGTCGCCATCGTGCCGCTGGGCACGCAGATCGACGGCGGCGTCGACCTCTTCCAGTTCCGGCTCGAGCCCGTGGCCGGTCCTGCCACCCTCACGCTCGCCGCCCAGACCGAGTACGTCGAGGTCGGAGGGCACGCCTACAACACGACGGGCGCGCAACCGGGCAAGACGGTGCCGAAGGCTGGGACCACCGGAACCGGCACGGCTCCGGACACCACCACCGCCCCGAGCAAGTCCGGAGGCACACCGTGACGCCCCCGCCGTCCGGGCCGGCGCGTGCGCGCCGCGGCGCCCGCGGCCGCGTTCTCGGCCTGGCGGTGGCCGTGGCGATCGCGGCGCTGGCGGCGAGCGCGGCACATGCGACGACGTACCTGGCGCTGACGCCGTCGCAGATGCTGGGCAAAGCCAACATCGTCTTCGTCGGCACCGTCTCGAGCATCAGCGTGACGGTCCGCGCTGGCCGGCCCTGGACGGACGTGAGCTTCAACGTCGCCACGGCACTGGAGGGCGTTCCGGTCGATGGCAAGGGGAACCCCACCGGGCCGGTGCAGCTTTCGTTCCTGGGTGGCGACGCCGCCGGCGGGCCGGCGTTGATCGTCGGTGGCATGCCGCACTTCCAAAGCGGCGAGACCGTGCTCGTGTTCGCCTACGACCAGTCCTACGCCTCGCCCATCGTCGGCTTCCGGCAGGGACTGTGGCGCGTCACCTCGGCCGGCGTGGTGGACGAGGACAGCCGCCCGCTGTCCGTCGACGCCAACGGGGAGCTCAGCGCCGGGGGCCCCGGCGCTTCGCTGGCCCAGATCGTCGCGGCCATCCGTCATCAGCTCGCGGCCAAGGCGGGCACGCCGTGAGAGGCGCCACGCCCGTTCCGACCGAAGGGCACACGGCCCGCACGCGCGCGGCGTTGCGTCGGTCGGTGGCGGTGCTCACCCTGAGCGTCTTCCTGGGCCTGGCGGGACTGGGTCTCGGCCAGGGCGGAGCCGGTCAGGCGCCCGCCAGCCAGGCGCCCACCAGCCAGGCAGCGGCCACACCCACGCGGACCGTCGCCGTCGAGCCGTTGGGTGGGCCCGCCAACCTGGCGACCGATCTCGATTCGGCGATCGCTGCCTGGAAGTCGGCGGCACCCAAATTGGTGTCCCTCGGCATCGCCGGCAACGCGCCGTCGAGTATCGGCTACGCCGCCCCGGCCCTGCTCGGGCCCGACACCCTGTCCATCGATCTGCACGTGCCCGGCCAGGCCGGCACGCAGGTGCAGCTGGCTCCCACGGCCGTCGCGGCCCACCCCATGGTCTTGCTGCACGAGGTGGGCGTGCTGCTCGGCCTACCCGAGGGCACAGGCGGCGTCATGGCCTTCGCCGTGCCGCTGACCGGCGAACCCGCCACCCCCACCAGCTCCGACGTGGACAGCCTCCGGGCCCGTTACACCTTCGCCCCGGAGGACCTGAACCACGACGGCACGGTCGACTTCTATGACCTGGTGCTGTTCGGCCAGGCGTTCGGCGCGCAGGGCGTCAACCTTCCGGCCGACTTCAACGCCGACGGCCAGGTGGACGCTCAGGACCTGCAACTCCTGACGTCGGCCTACACCTTTTCTCCGCCCTCCCAGACGGCACCGGCCGCCCAGCCGACACCCGCCGCCCAACCGGCGGCGCCGGCCAGCACCGAGCCGGCCGGTGCGGCCCCCGGCGGCACGCCCAAGAGCGCTCCCGGCGGCAATTGACGCGCGGCTAGGCGAGCGCTTCGATCGCTTCCGCCAACTCGAAGTCGGCGTCGGTGACGCCACCGTCGTCATGAGTCACGAGGTCGAGCACGACGGAGCTGTAGCTGTTGCGAATCTCGGGGTGGTGGTTGCGCTTCTCGGCCAGCAACGCCACTCGGCTCATGAAGCCGAACGCCGCCGAGAAGTCCGGGAACGTGTACGCCTTGTGCAGCTTGCCCGCGGCCAGGCTCCAGCCTTCGAGCCGGCCGAGCTTGTCACGGATCGTGGCTTCGTCGAGCGTCCGGGCCATGCCGCTCCCCTACGCCGCCGCGTCGTTGGGCGCGGGGCCGTTCCCGACGCCTGCACGCCGGCGGCCGGCCGCAGGCGCGCCAGCTCGCGCGGGAAACGAGCTACTGCGCATGGCTGCCGCCGATGTCGACGCCCGGCGAGTGGAGCACGGCCAGCTCCTGCTCACCGCGAACCAGAACCAGCGTGCCGTTGCCGAGCGGGACCAGCAGGTAGTCGCTGAAAGAGCCGAGCACCTGACCGGGGAGCATCGCCACCAGGCTCTCGGGCGATTCCTTGCCTCGCCCGCGGTACTGCCGAACGGTCACCTTCTGCCCGGCCATGTCGACCGTGAGCGGCTCGCCGGTGAGCTGGCGCACGCCCGTCTCCGCGCCGTGCACGCTCTCCAGCACCTTGGCAACGTCGGTGGGATCGACGGTCATGGTGTCGACGAAGCGCTGCACGAGCCCCAGCATGGTGTTCTCCTCGAGCGTCACGCCGGCCGCCCGGCAGGCACCATGCAGCAGCCCGTCGACGGCGTGCCGCCGATCGGGGGCCCGTGCGCTCACGGCGCTGGCCCGCGCCACCGCGCGCGCCACCAGGTCCTGAGGCTCGCCCTGAACGGAGTTGGTCAAGACCTTGAGCACGCCGAGGATGTCCTCGCGCTGACGATCGGCCAGCACGAACAGCACCA
Organism: uncultured bacterium; assembly: GCA_964407955.1. Taxonomy (GTDB): domain Bacteria; phylum Deinococcota; class Deinococci; order Deinococcales; family Trueperaceae; genus JASBRS01. The sequence goes on from CAYOXR010000561.1 coordinate 7,338, forward strand.
CCAGCGCCTCGCTCAGCCGCACGGCCAGGGAGCGGCCCTCGTCGCGATAGCGGAAGTGCACGTAGTCGCCCTCGTTGAACACGCTTAGCCGGCTGTGGCCCAGCTCCAGCACCACCCGGCCCTGAAGCGTCACCTCGCGCTGGTCGACGAACAGCGAGCGCATCGTGCCGGACCCCATCACCGCCACCGAGTGCCCGGCGAGCTCGAAGCGCACCGGCCCCATCAGGTGGACCGTCAGGGAGGTGGTGCCCGGCGGCACGCGCTCCCACCGGAGCGCGGGGTTGACGGCGAAGAGCACCCCGCCCTCGAGCTGGGGACCGCTCGCACGTCCGCCCACGGCGGTGGGCAGGTAGTCCGCGAGGCGCTCGAAGAAGGCGTGCACCAGGTCCGCGAACTGCAGCACGTCACGCTGGAACAGCTGACGCTGGTTGCGTTCCAGGGCCAGGGTCTCCGCCAGGCGGTTCTCGAGCTCACGCCGATGCGCGCTGCGCTGGCCGTCAGGCAAGCGCTCCTTGCCGATCTCCTGGATGGCCAGGCGGAGCTGCTTGCTGCTCGGGCCCTGGTGTGGCACCAGCGAGAGCTTTCCGGCGTAAGGGTCCTCGGCCACCGCGGCCGCCGCCTGCCGGACGTACGCGAGCGCGTTGGACTCGCGCACCTCGAGGTCGGCGTAGGCGCCGCCGGACTTGCCCAGGGTCATGATCACGTTGATCAGCTCGCGCACGATCTCCGCCAGGGAGTCGAGGTCGGAAAGCGATACCAGCGGGTTCTTGAGCTCGGGGATGGGCTCGAGCACCTGGAAGCCGCGCAGATTGACGTCCTGCGAGAACGTGGAGCGGGCGCTGTTGCGCTGCAGGTTCTGCAGCGTGGCGTAGATGAGGCGTGCCGTCTGGCGCTCGCGCTCGGCCCTCCAGCCGGCCGCGACCTTCAACACGAACTCGTCCACCTCATCCCACCACACGCGCCGCGCCAACTGCTGCAGCACGGCCTGTTCCTCACGCACCTCGGAGCTCTGCATGGGCGGCGCCGGGGCCGCGGCAGCGGCCGCGATCTCGAGCGCCGGCTCGTCGTCGACCAGCTCCACGGCGGCGTCGTCACCCAGCACCAAGGCATCGATGTCGGGCAGCGACGTTGCCGGCGTCTCGGGAGCCTCGGAGAGGGTCTGCAGGTTCTCGGAGATGGCCCCGAGGCGGCTACGCTCCTCCTCGGACAGGGCGTTCGTCTGGTTGTTGAGGTGAGCGTACAGCTCCCACAGCCCGGAGAGGCCACCACGGACGCTGTGGGTGGAACGATACTCCGCCACCTTGTATTCCAGCAGCTCGAGTGCGACGCTCTCCAGCTTCAACATACGTGGTCCAGTATACGGCCCGCTCCGGGCCCGGCACTGGCGGAAACCTCACGCGCGCACTTCGTCCAGGACGGCACAAAGTAGGAACACGCATGAACGCTTCATGAGCCGGAAGCGCTCGCCCCGACGCCACCGAGCTCGGCCAACGCGCCGCGCCAAACCATGACCGCGCGCGCGTACTCCGCCAGGCTCAAGCGCTCGTCGGGGGTGTGATCGAGCGCCGAGTCGCCTGGCCCGTAGGCGAGCGTTGGCACCGGCCAGTGGGGCGCCACCACGTTCATGTCCGAGGTACCGGTCTTGACCTTGGCACGCGGGCGCCCACCGGCGGCACGAATCGCCACTCGGAACGCCCGCGCCACCGACGAGTCGCGCGCCGCCCTCACCGCCGCCTCACCGCCGCCGAACGAGAGCGTCGTCCCGGCGGGAAGCTCCAGCGCCCTCAGCCGGTCGGCCAGCGCATCCGGGGGCCAGCGGGGCGGCAGCCGGAACGAGAACGTGGCGACACAGTGCTGCTCCAGACCGTCGTTCGCGCTCTCCAGCGCCTGCAGGGAGAGCTGGAGGGCGTCGAAGCGGCCACGGGCGTTCGCGGGGCCGGCGCGTTGGGCGCGTGCCCCGGCGCCGGCCGGCCCATCGGAGCCACCATGGCTGCCGCCGTCCAGCGCCTCGGTGGCGCCGTCGTCGTCTACGAAGGCCCGCACACGGCGGTAGCCTTCGACCGCGATCTCGGCCGCGGTGGCGTCGTCACGCGACGAGTGGGCGTTGGGGCGCCGCGCCTCCAGGCGGGCCATCAGCCGCCCCTTGTAGCCCAGCGTGTAGGCGTCCCAGCCGCTCGGCTCGCCGATGACGAGCACATCCGGAGGCTCGTAGGTCTGCACCGCGAAGCGCGCGCCCTTGCTGCTGGGCGCCTCCTCCTCCACGGCACCGACCAGGCGGATGCTGAGGCGGCCGCGCAGCTCCGGCGGCAACCCGGCCACGGCGGCCACCGCCGCACAGAAGCTCCCCTTGGCATCGACCGCGCCGCGCCCGAAGAGCTCGCCCTCCTCCACGCGTACAGCGATGTCGCCGGGCACGGTGTCGATGTGGCCGAGCACGGTGACCCGCGTGCGGCCCTCGCCCCACACCGCCACGGCGTTGCCCGCGGCGTCGACGAAGGCCTCGTCGGCGAAGCCTGCCATGCGCTCGACCAGCAGCCGCGCCAGGCGAGCCTCCTGCCCGGACGGGCTCGGGCAGGCCACCGCTTCGCGAAGTAGCTCGACGGCGTCGAGCCCGGCGCTCACGAGCGCAGCACGTCCGCCACCCGCCCGATGACGGCGTCCACCTGCCCTTCGTCGATCACCAGCGGCGGCAGGAAGCGGATCACCGTGGCGCCGCCGGCGATGGTGAGCACGCCGGCCCGGCGCAGTGCAGCGATGACCGGCGCGGCCTTCTCCTTGAGCTCCATCCCGATCATCAGCCCGCGGCCGCGTACCTCACGCACGCGCTCCCCACCGACATCGCGCAGGCCGGCCATCAGGCGGTCGCCGAGGCTGCGCGCACGCGGCATCAGGGCGCGCTCGTCGATCTCGTCCAGCACGGCCAGCCCAGCGGCACTGGCCAGTGGGTTGCCGCCGAAGGTACTGCCATGGCCGCCGCGTGGCATGCCGGCGGCCACGCTCTCGGTCATGAGCAGGGCACCGATCGGCACGCCGCCGGCCAGGCCCTTGGCGAGCGTGGCCATGTCCGGCGCGACCCCGTACGCCTCGCTGGCGAGGAACGTGCCTGTACGCCCCACCCCGCACTGGATCTCGTCGAACACCAGCATGGCTCCGACGTCGGCGCTGACCTCGCGCGCGGCCTCCAGGTAACCGGGCTCGGCGGGGTGGATGCCGCCCTCGCCCTGCACCGGCTCGAGGAGCACGGCAGCGACGCTCTCGTCCACCACCGCGCGCAGCTCGTCCGCGTCGTTGTAGCGCACGAACGTCACTTCCATGCCGTACGGCCCGAAGGGCTCGCGGTACTTCGGCTCCCAGGTCATCGGCAACACGCCCAGCGTGCGGCCCGAGAAGCCGCGCTTGGCGGCCACGAAGCGGCGCCGGCCGGTGGCGGCCCGAGCCCACTTCAGCGCGGCCTCGTTGGCCTCGCTGCCCGAGTTGCAGAAGAACACGCGCTGAAGCGGCGGCCTCACGTGCTCGAACAGGCGGTCCACGAACGCCGTCCGCGTGTCGTTGCCGAGGTTCTGCGGGCACACGATGAGGCGCTCCGCCTGCTCCGCCACCGCCCGTGCCAACCGCGGGTTGGCGTGACCGACGCTGGCCACGGCGATCCCCGCCATGCAGTCGATGTACTCGCGGCCCTCGGCGTCGTACAGCAGCGCTCCGTCGCCGCGAACGTAGACCACGTCGGGTTCCCACAACCCGGAACGGTGCACGGCGTCGCGCGCCAGCAGCGCCGAGGTGACGGTCTCGTGCTTGTGCTGCGTCGTGTCGGTCATGCTCCCTCGTCCTTCCTGCCGGCGGCACCCGCGCCGGCATCGCCAACGGGGCCGGCGATGACGGTCCCCTCGCCCCGCAGGGCGCGCGAGACCGGCTCTGCAATGCGGGCGTCGGCGAGGACCACGCGCCCGACCCCGCTCGCCACCGCCTCGGCTGCGCCCAGGACCTTCTTCTTCATCCGTCCCTCGGCCAGCTCCAGGTACGCCTCCACGCCGCTCGCCGGGATCTCCCTGACCAGGCTGTCCTCGTCGGGGAAGTCGCGGAGCAGGCCCGGGACGTTCGAAAGCAGCAGCAGCGCGTCGGCCTCGAGGCCCGCCGCCACCGCCGCCGCGGCACGGTCACCATCGACGTTGACGGCCTCGCCGTCCACGCTCGCGCCAGGCGGCGTGAGCACCGGAAGATAGCCGTGGTCAAGCAGCATGCTCAGCAGCGCGACGTTGACGCGGTCGACCGTGCCGGTGTGGTCGCCGCGCAAGATGACCGTCTTGCCGTTCTCCACGCTGCGGACGGAGGCCTTGCGGCGCCCCTCGAAGATGCGGCCGTCGAGGCCGGAGAGCCCCACCGCGTCGACGCCGCGGCGCTGCAAGCGCTCCACCAGACCCTTGTTCATCTTGCCGCAGTACGCCATCTCGAAGATCTCCAGCGTCGCCCGGTCGGTGTAGCGGCTGGTGAAGCCGCTGGGGCTGGTGACGAAACGGGGTGGGTGGCCGAGCGCCTCGGCCAGCCGGTTGGTCTCGGCGCTGCCGCCGTGAACCAGCACCAGACGCATGCCCTTGCTCACCAGCCCGGCCACGTCGTCGCACACCGCGTCGTAGTCGATGCCCTCGGCACCCCCGATCTTGACGACCAGCAGACCGGCGGCACTCACGACGGCGCCCCCGCGGGCGTGTCACCGAGGGCCCCGCCGTAGCGGATCATGAAGCGCGCCAGCCGCTCGCCCTCCAGCCCGGCGAAACCGAAGCGCCGGTACAGCCCCTGCGCATCGCGCGTGAACAGCGTCCAGTACCGGACCGTGCGCGTATCCGGATGCTCCAGCACGCATGCCATCAGGAACGTTCCCAGCCCCCGCCCGCGCTCGGGCTCCAGCACGAACACGTCGGCCAGGTAGGCGAAGGTGAGCCGGTCGCTGACCACCCGCGCGAAGCCGACCTGCCGGCCCGACAGGTAGAGTCCGAATGGCAGGCTGTTGTCGACCGCGA
>CAYOXR010000562.1:0-6807 GCA_964407955.1 uncultured bacterium
CGCCGGCGGCGCCGAGCCACGCCGCCTGGTGTGGCTGGCCGTCGCCGTCGTGGCCGCGGTCGCCGCCCTGTCCGTCGACTTCGAAGGCACCACCCCCTGGTACGCCAGCGCGCTCGCCGCCAGCGGGCGGGCCAGCATCGAGCTCGTCGAGGATCGCTGCAGTGGCGCCGCCGAGTGCGTGCAGGTCTGTCCGCGGGATGTGCTGGCGATGGACGGGCGCCGGCGCAAGGTCGAGATCACTCGCCCCGACGACTGCATCCGCTGCGGCGCCTGCATCGTGCAGTGCCCTGAGGACGCGCTGCGCTTCCGCATGGTGGGCGGCGGCGTGGTCGAGCCCGCGACCGTGCGGCGCACGCGGCTCAATATGCTGGGCCGCCGCACGGTCGAGATCGAGGAGCGGGACGGCGGCGAGGCGTGATCCCGCCGTCCGGCGGCAGAGGCGGGCGCAGCCGGCCCCGGCTGCGGCCACGCACAGGCGCCGGCACCGCGGTGCCCGCAGCGCCGGCGCGCCGCGGCCGCGGCGCGGGGCATGCGGGAGCGAGCGGACCGACTACACCGGCGTAGCTTCGGCCGGCGCGAGGGCAGCGCCTCGCGTCAACGCCTCGAGGTTGGTCGGCAGCAGGTCGCGGCGGTGCGCCGGGATGGCATGCTCCAGCGTGCGCTTGACGTCGTCCAGATCCAGCACCGGCAGCCGCGCCAGGAGCGCGCCCAGGAGCACCAGGTTGGCGACACGGGGGCTGCCGAGCTCCTGTGCCACCTCGTCGGCCGGCACCCGGAGCACCTGCAGGTCCGCGCGCGTCGTTGCCTTCGCGATGATCGAGCTGTTCACGGCCAGCACCCCGCCGGCCTTCACCAGCGGCTCGTAGCGCTCCAGCGACGGCAGGTTCAGCACGATCGCCGCCCGCGGATTGCGCACCACGGGCGAGCCGATGGGGGCATCCGAGAGGATGGTCGTGCAGTGCGCGGTACCGCCACGCATCTCGGGACCGTAGGAGGGGAACCAGGTGGTGTGCATGCCGGCATCGAGGGCCGCGTGGGCGAGGAGCTGCCCCGCGAAGAGCGCCCCCTGGCCGCCGAAGCCGGAGATGACGATCTCGGTTTGCATCAACGGCCGCCTTTCGGCGCGCGGCCGTTGCCAGCGGCCGTGCTCACGCCCGCTTTCGCTGCCGACGGGCCGCGGGAACCGCCCGCCTCAGGCGCATCACCGGGCACCTTGAAATCGCCGAGCGGGAAGGCAGGGACCATGGTGTCGCGGATCCAGTCGAGCGACTGCTGTGCGGTGAGGCCCCAGTTGGTGGGGCAGCTGGACAGCAGCTCGACCATGGCGAAGCCCAGGCCCTGCTGCTGCACCTCGAACGCCTTGCGGATGGCCTTCTTGGCGCGGCGGATGTTCACCACGTCGTGCAGGCTGCGCCTCGCCACGTAGGCCGCGCCGTCGACCTGCGCCAGCAGCTCGCTCATACGCAGCGGGTGCCCCTGGGTGCGAACGTCGCGGCCCAGCGGCGACGAGGTGGTGCGCTGGCCGGGAAGCGTGGTGGGCGCCATCTGCCCGCCGGTCATGCCATAGATGGCGTTGTTGATGAAGATGACGGTGATGTTCTCGCCGCGCGCCGCGGCGTGCAAGATCTCCGCGGCGCCGATGGAGGCGAGGTCGCCATCGCCCTGGTAGGTGAACACCAGCTTGCCGGGGCTGACGCGCTTCAGGCCGGTGGCGAGTGCCGGCGCGCGTCCGTGGGGTGCCTGCGCGAAGTCGAGCGCGAAGTAGTTGTAGGCGAACACCGAGCACCCCACCGACGCCACGCCGATGGTGATGTCCTGCACCCCGAGCTCGTCGATGACCTCGGCCACCAGGCGGTGCGCGATGCCGTGGGTGCAGCCCGGGCAGTAGTGCGTCGGAACGGGTGTCAGCGACCTGGGGTAGCTGACGACCGGCGCAACGGCGGGAACGACGGCATCGACGCTCATGCCACCGCCTCCTCGAGCGCCAGCTGCAAGTGGAGATCCCGGATGGCGTCCAGGACTTCCTCGGGCATGGGCACGACCCCACCGGTGCGCCCGAAGAATGCCACCGGCACGTGCCCCTCGGTGGCGGCCCGTACGTCGTGCAGCATCTGACCGGCGTTCATCTCGACGACCAGCACGGCGTCGACTTCCTCTGCGAGGCGTCTCAGGCGCGCGACCGGGAACGGGTACAGCGTCACCGGGCGGATCAGCCCCACCCGGATGCCCTCGGCGCGAGCCGTCTCGATGGCGGTCAGCGACAGCCTGCCGGAGGTGCCGAAGGCGACCACGGCGATGCGGGCGTCGGCCATGTGCTCCTCGACGAAGCGGACCTCGTCCTGCTCGATGTGGCGGTAGCTGGCCTGGAGCTGCTGGTTGTAGGCCTCCTCCTCCTCGGGATCCAGGTAGATGGACGTGATGGCGTGCGGGTCGCGGCCGGCGGCGCCGGTCAGCGCCCACGCGGCGCGCTCGGCCGCCGGCCTCGGCTCGCGCATGGGTGGCAGCTCGGCCGGCTCCATCATCTGGCCGAGGCTGCCATCGGCGAGCACCACCGTGATGCAGCGGTAGCGCTCGGCCAGGTCGAAGGCCTCGACCGTCAGGTCGATGAGCTCTTGCACGGTGGCCGGCGCCAGCACGATCATGCGGGCGTCGCCGTGGGGGCCGCCCTTGACCATCTGGTTGTAGTCGCTCTGAGCGGGCGCGATGTTGCCCAGGCCGGGACCGCCCCGCATGATGTCGACCAGCACGACCGGCACCCGCGAGCCGGCGATGTAGGACAGGCCCTCCATCATCAGGCTCACGCCGGGGCTGGAGGACGAGCTCATCACGCGCGCACCGGCGGTGGCCGCGCCGTAGACCATGTTGATGGCAGCCACCTCGCTCTCGGCCTGCACGAAGGCGCGGCCGAGCTCAGGCATGCGCTTCGCCATGTGCTCGAGCGCCTCGGTCTGCGGCGTGATGGGGTAGCCGAAGTACGCCTCGCAACCGGCGCGGATCGCCGCCTCCGCGAAGGCGACGTTGCCCTTGAGCAGCTCGCGGGCCATCACGCGGCCGCCCGTTCCCGGTAGACCGTGAACGCAGCTTCGGGACAGATGACGGAGCACAGCTCGCAGCCCGTGCAGGCCTGTTCGGGATCGACCAGCTCCACCGGATGGTAGCCGTGAGCGCTGAAGCGCGTCGACATTGCCAGCACGCCCTTGGGACAGACCCCGGTGCAGAGTTCGCACCCCTTGCACAGCGCTTCATCGACGATGACGGAACCCTTCATGGGGCCTCCTCGCGGTTGTTTCCTAACGGTATCGCCGGTCCCGGGGGCCATTTGTCCCATTCTTGGTACAACGTTCGCGCGGGTCCCGGTTGCGCGGACGCGGCGCGTCGGGGCGGCGTGCGCCCGGCTGCGCACGGTCCACGGACGAGTCGCCGCCGCGTCGGCGCGGCGCCGACGGCAGCGCTCGGCGGCGCTCGGCCGGTCCGGCCGGCGGCCGGCCGTGGTATGTCGATAGAGCATGAGCGAGGCCACGCGCCAGGCGCAGGAGGCGGACTTGCAGCCGTGGTGGGGCGAGTCGCCGTTGCCGTTGGGGCGCCTGCGCGCCTGGCGCATCGGGCCGTACGCGCTGTGGGTTCGTGCCGAGGCTCGCGAGTGGCGCCTGTGGAGCGCCGCCCGCGGCGACAGCATGGCTGCCGATCTCGAGCTGGCGACGGAGCCGGCCGGGGACGCGCCGGCGGATGCCCGGCTGACGCGAATCGGTCTGGTGAGCGTCGATCCGCGTCTGAGCCTGCGCCCGGCGCTGGCCGATCGCGACGTGGTGGTGCGGCCGGACATCCCCGTGCTGGTGCCGCCCGGCGCGCGCATCGAGCTCTACGTCACCACGCCGGTGTGGGTCGTGGTGCGCGCCGGCGAGGGCGGGCCGCTGCTTCTGGACGAGCCCAGCCACCGGCTGTCGGATACCTGGTTCGGGCCGGACACACTGGTCGGCGAGCTGGCCTACGCCATCCGGACCGCGTCGCGCCTGGAGCTGGCGGAGGTGCCCCGCCGCCCCCACCGGGCGATCACCAAGCTCGAGGTCGTCAACGACGGTCGTGACGCGCTGCCGGTGGACAAGCTGAAGGTGCCGGTCACCGGACTGGCGGTCTACGCCGACGCCAGCGGCGGCCTGTGGAGCGACGCCGTGACCCTCGAGCGCAGGCCCCAGGCAGGCGAGGCCGTGGCATCGGTGAGCTCGGGGCCGGGCGTGAACGGCGTGGCGGCGCAGCGCGTCGCCGAGCCGCGCGTCGCCACCGGCTCGCGTTTCACGCTCAATGCCTTCGGGCGGCTGTTCGGGGCCTGAGGAGGGAGGTGTCGATGGGCTGGCTCGCATCCGTCCGGTCCGCGCTGCACCTGCAGATCAGCGGCGCGCAGCTCGCGGGTCTCATCCGTGCCGGCGTGTACGTGGTGCTGGGCATCGTTCTGGCGCGGTTCACGGCCGCGGCGGTGAACCGCGCCACGCGCCAGATGAGTGCGCAAGAGCGCGTCTTGCTCAGGCGGCTCGCCAGCTACCTGGTGGCGGGGCTGTTCTTCGCCTCGGCGCTGCGTGAGGCCGGGTTCCGCTTCGACGTGTTGCTGGGCGCCGCCGGCATCGTCACCGTCGCCGTCGGCTTCGCGTCCCAGACGTCGGCGTCGAACATGATCAGCGGCCTGTTCCTGATGTTGGAGCGCTCCATCGCCATCGGGGACATCATCAACGTCTCGGGTACGGTGGGGGAGGTGCTCTCGGTCGACCTGCTGTCGACGCGACTGCGCACCTTCGACAACCTGCTCGTGCGCATTCCGAACCAGACCATGGTCAGCACCATGATCACCAACTACAACCGTCTGCCGATCCGTCGCTTCGACCTGCAGGTGAGCGTGGCGTACAAGGAGGACCTGGCCGGGGTCGAGCAGGCGCTCCTGGAGATCGCGGACCGCAACCCGCTGTGCCTCGAGGATCCGGCGCCGCTGCTCATCGCCATGGGCTTCGGGGAGTCGTCGATCAACTACCAGCTGTCGGTGTGGGCCAAGAGGGAGAACTGGCTCGAGCTTCGCAACCGCATCACCCGCGAGGTGAAGGCGGGCTTCGACCAGCTGGGCATCGAGATCCCCTTCCCGCACGTCTCGCTCTATGCCGGCAGCGTCACCGACCCCTTCCCGGTGGCGCTCGCCAACCCGGCCGCCGGGCGGGCCGCGGCCGTGCCCGGCGGCGGGCCCACGCCCGCCGATGCCAGCGACCGGCCGCAGTCGCAGCAGGACCCGGCATGACGGCGCAGCGTGAGGAAGCGTTGCTCACGGCGCGACCGGCCACCGCCTACGTGACCTTCGCGACGCTCCACGCCGAGCCGTTGACGGTGGCGGCGCAGCTGCGAGTGCCCACGCCCCGCCAGGGGCCGGTACCGGCGGTGGTCATCGTGCACGGCTCGGCAGGCGTGGACGGGCGCGGCGAGGCGCTGGCCGCGGCGCTCAACGCCGGCGGCATGGCCACGCTCGAGATCGACATGTGGACGCCGCGGCGCGTGGCCCACCCACTCGCTCGCCCCGACCACGCCGCCGAGACGCTTCCCGATGCGTTCGGCGCGCTGCGCTTCCTGGCCACGCGGCCGGAGGTCGACGGTGCACGCGTCGGCATCGCCGGCTTCTCCTGGGGCGGGGTGGTGTCGCTGCTGAGCGCGACCACGAGGTACGCGTCCGAGATCGCCGGCGGCGACGGTGGGCGCTTCGCGGGGCACGTGGCGTTCTACCCGGTGTGCTGGGCCTACAACCGCCGTCCGGGCTACGAGTTCCGCGACCTGACGGGTGCACCGGTGCTCATCCAGGCGGGCGCCAACGACACCTACGACCGCCCGAGCGGCTGCCCGGACATGGTGGCGGCGTTGGGCGAGGCCGACCGCCGCCACGTCCGCGTGATCGTTCACCCGGGGGCCACCCACGCCTTCGATCGCATGCAGCCGGCGGTGACGGTCGAGGACCCTCACGCCAACGAGGGAGCGGGCGGCAGCGTACGCTTCGAGCCGAACCCGGAGGCCACGGTGCGCGCGCACCGGCAGACGGTGACGTTCTTCCGCGAGGCGCTGGCGCTGCGTGGCGGCGGTCGGTGATGGCGTCGGGGCGATGGGCGGTGTTCCTGCGGGGCGTCAACCTGGGCGGCCGCCGGTTGTCGATGCGGGACCTGGCGGCCTTCGTGGCGGAGCTCGGGGCGCGGGACGTGAGGACGTACCTTCAGTCGGGGAACGTGGCGTTCCGCGCGTCCGCCGCCGAAGCGCGCGTCGTGGCCGCGGAGCTCGAGGCGCGCGGCGAGGCGCGGTTCGGCTTCCCGCTGCGCGCGGTGCTCCGCGGAGGCGACGAGCTGCAGCGCGTGCTGGCGGAGAATCCCTTCCTCGCCGCCGGCGCCGACGACGGCACGCTGCACGTCGCCTTCCTGGCCGACGTGCCCGCGGCGGAGGCGCTGGCGCGGCTCGACCCGCAGCGCTCGCCGCCCGACGCCTTCGCGGTGCGGGGGCGTGAGATCTACCTCCAGTTGCCCGGCGGCGTGGCTCGCAGCAAGCTCAGCAACGCCTACTTCGACGGCGTGCTGGGAACCGTGAGCACGGCGCGGAACTGGCGCACGGTGCGGGCCATGGCCGAGCTGACCGCCGGTTGATCCGGCTGCCGTTCCGGACCCGCCTCAGGTGCTGTCGGCGTACGGCCGCAGCACGGTGCCGAACAGGGCCACATAGCCGAACTGCAGCCCTGCGGCGATGAAGAACGGAAGATCCAGGAGGCCCACTCCCATCAACCAGCCGGCCACGGCCGCCCCG
>CAYOXR010000563.1:0-5718 GCA_964407955.1 uncultured bacterium
TATCGGCGCAGTAGGCGATACGGGTTCGATCGACCCCCGGGATTTCGAAGTGCTGGATGGGGTCAGCGAGGTTGTCCGGATTTCCGTGCCCTACAAGATGGCCAGCCGCCAGTTCCAGGAGTTGGACTCCGTGATCGGGATCGGCAAGGGGATAACTGTCGGCGGCCGCTCGGTGGTTGTGATGGCCGGCCCGTGCTCGGTCGAGAGCAAAGCCCAGATCGAGGAGATCGCGTCCCGGGTGGCCGACAGCGGCGCCAGGGTCCTTCGCGGCGGCGCGTTCAAGCCCCGCACCAGCCCGTACTCGTTCCAGGGCCTGGGCGAGGAGGGACTGGCGCTGCTCGGCGAGGCCCGCGAGTCCACCGGCATGCCGGTCGTGACCGAGGTGACCTCGCCCGAGCTGGTGGAGACCGTGGCCGGCAGCGCCGACATGCTGCAGATCGGTGCACGCAACACGCAGAACTTCGCGCTGCTGGCGGAGGTCGGCCGCAGCGCCAAACCGGTGCTGTTCAAGCGCGGCATATCCACCTCGATCGCCGAGTACCTGCAGGCGGCGGAGTACATCCTCAGCCAGGGCAACCCCAGCGTGGTGCTGTGCGAGCGCGGCATCCGCACCTTCGAGACCTCCACGCGCTTCACGCTGGACGTCAGCGCCGTGCCCGTGCTCAAGGAGCTGAGCCACCTGCCGGTGTGGGTGGACCCCAGCCACGCCGCCGGCCGCCGCAGCCTGGTGCCGCCGCTGGCGCTGGCGGCGGCGGCAGCAGGCGCCGACGGCCTCATCGTCGAGGTCCACCCGTGCCCCGAGGAGGCGCTCTCCGACGCCGCCCAGCAGCTCGACGAAGGCGAGTTCGGCGCTCTGATGGCGCGCCTGCGAGGCGTGGTGACGGCGCTCGGGAAGACCCTCTGACATGCGTCCAGCCCCGCTGTTCGACACCATCGTGATCGCCGGTGTCGGCCTGCTGGGCGGCTCGGTGGGGCTGGGCGTGCATCAGCGCTTCCTGGCCCGGCGCACGGTCGGGCTCGACCGCGATCCGGCCTCGCTGGACGCCGCGCGCGGGCTCGGGGTGATCGACGAGACGCGCCTGAAGGTCGGGCCGTGGCTCTCGGACGCGGACCTGGTGGTGCTCGCCACGCCGGCGAGCGCGATCGTGCCGCTCGCCCTCGCCATGGCGCCCCACCTGCGGCCGGATGCGATCGTCACCGACGTCGGCAGCGTGAAGTCCGCGATCGTCTCGGGCCTCGCCGAGCTGCGCTTCGTCGGCGGTCACCCCATGGCCGGCAGCGACCGCGCCGGGGTTCTCCATGCCGACAGCGCACTGCTGGAGAATGCGGTGTGGGTCCTGACGCCACGGCCCGACACCGACGAGGGGGCACTGGCGCGCGTGCACGGGTTCGTCGAAGCGCTCGGCGCCCGCCCCGTGCACGTCTCGCCCGAACGCCACGACCGCCTGGTGGCGACCGTCAGCCACCTGCCCTACCTGGCGGCGGTGGCGCTCACGACGCTGGTGGACCAGGACGACGAGCGCGAGCTCACCATGTTGCTGGCCGCCGGCGGCTTCCGCGACCTCACGCGGGTGGCGTCCGGGAGCCCCCTCATGAGTCGCGACATGGTGGCAGGAAACCGTGAGGCGGTGCTGGCTGCGCTACGGGCGTTCCGCGCCGAGCTCGAAGGGCTCGAGCGTCTGCTCGACGACGATGACGCGCTGCTGGCGCGCGCCGAGGAGGCCAAGCGCGTGCGCGACGGCATCCCGATCGTCCGTCGAAGCCTGCTGCCGGCCCGCCACGAGCTGGTGATCGCCGTCCCGGATCGTCCCGGCGAGTTCGCCCGCATCACCCGGGCGCTCGGCGAGGCCATGGTCAACATCAAGGACCTGGAGGTGCTGGGCATCCGCGAGGCGGGCGGCGCGGTGCGCATCGCGCTCGAGTCGGAAGAGGCCCTGACGCGGGCCCGGAACGCCCTCGAGAGCGCGGGCTACGAGGCCCGCAGCGGCAACGGCGGCTGACGTGGCGGCGGCGCGCGAGGCTCTCTTCGAGCTCGCGGTCAACCGCGCCGCTGCGGTGGCGGGCCGCCTGGCCATCGCGCCGGACGATCCGGCCCGGCGCGGCGAGCTCGAGGTCTGGTACCTGAAGACCCGCTTCGCCTACCGCGTGCCGTTCGATGCCGTGCTGGACGCGCTATCCCTATGGCCCGGCGGCGACGTCCACTGGGTGGGCGGGCCGCACGGTGCCTGGCGGCCGGGACCCGCCCCGCAAGCCTAGAACCGCGAGCAAGACGCCGTGGCGGCCTAGTCGTCGATGGTCATGCGGTAGCGCCCGCTGTGGCCGTCATCCATCACCACCACGTGCGCCCGCTGGCGGCCGCGCTGGTAGTGGGCCGAGATGCGGTCCCAACGTGGCGTGAGATCCGTACGGATCCAGCCGCGAGCGGCCATGTGCTCGTCGACGTCGCGGAAGACGCCGTAGAGTGACGTGTCGGAGTGGAATACGGTCTCGTAGTGGTGCGGACCCGCGCGGTGCTGGATCACCACCACGCCCGGGAACGTGAACTGCAGTCCGAGGTGGGCCCACACGATCACGTTCTGACGGGCCACGGGCCGCGAGCCGGGCCGCATCGTCACGGTGCAGCCGCTCAACAGGACCGCGAGGGCGATTGACACCAGCACGGGGATCACTTTGCGTTCACGAAGACGTGCCATGTCGTACCTCCCCTCCGTTAGGGTGCCGGAGGCACCGGGCGCGCAGCAGCCACCCGCCCAGGCGCTGTCATGGTAGGCGACTGCGCGGGGTCTTTCTGTGAGATGCCCTTGATCGTTCCTTGATCCACCGCCCCACCCCGGACGCGCGGGAAGGCGCCGGCAGCGTGATCGGGACGGGACATCCGGCGGCTCGGGCGTGCGCTATTCTTGCGCCATGCACCTCGAGCCGGGGAGCCTGGTGGACCGCCACGGGAGGGTCGTGCGCGACCTGCGCGTGAGCGTGACCCCGCGCTGCAACTTCCGTTGCCACTACTGCGACCCGCTGGGCGCCGGCGGACACGAGCCGCCCGGCACCCTGAGCGTGGACCGGATCGCGGTGGTGCTGCGCGCCGCTGCGGCGCTGGGGATGAGCTCGATCCGTTTCACCGGCGGCGAGCCGCTCCTCCGCAAGGAGCTGCCGGCGATGATCCGCGTCGCCAAGGGCGAGCTGGGCATACCCGACGTGGCCGTCACCACCAACGCCAGCGCCCTCGAGCAGCGCCTGCCCGAGCTCCAGGACGCGGGGCTCGACCGCCTCAACATCTCCATCGACGCGCTCGACCCGGACGTGTTTCGCGACATCACCCAGGGCGGCGACGTGGGCCGCGTGTGGCGCGGCATCGAGGCCACGGCGGCGGCCGGCATGACACCGGTCAAGCTCAACACGGTGGTGATGCGGGGCCTCAACGACGGCGAGATCGCCGCCCTCGCCAGGCTCACCGCGGAGCGGCCCTTCCACGTGCGCTTCATCGAGTACATGCACCTGAACAACGTGGGGGCGTCCGCCTACCGCGATCGCTTCATGGCCGGTGCGGACATCCGGGCGCGTGTCGAGGCGGCCGTGGGCGAGCTCGAGCCGGTCGACACCGACCCCTCGGCACCGGCGCGGCTGTTCCGCGTGCCCGGCTGGCCCGGCGCCATCGGCTTCATCAATCCCGTAACGGAACCGTTCTGCGGCGCCTGTAGCCGCATGCGCGTCACGTCCGACGGCATGTTGCGCCCCTGCCTGCTCACCGACCGCGAGTACGAGCTCCGCAACGCCCTCGCCGCGGACGACCCGGTGGCCGCGGTGATCGAGCGCTTCCTGGTCGGGGCCCACCGCAAGGTGGCCTCGGGCCTCACCGCGCCCGTCGATCGGCCCCGCACCATGGTGGCGATCGGCGGCTGAGCCGGCAGGCGTCAGCCCGGCAGCTTGAACAGCGCCGCCATGCCCTGTCCCCCGCCGACGCACATGGAGATGATCCCGAACTCCTTGCCGCTGCGGCGCATCTCGGCGAACAGGTCGGCCGCGATGCGCGAGCCGGTGGCGCCGAGCGGATGCCCGATGGCGATCGCTCCCCCGTTGACGTTCAGCTTCTCGTCGGGGATGCCCAGCTCGAGCTGAGAGTACAGGCACTGGCTCGCGAACGCCTCGTTGATCTCGACCAGGTCGACGTCGTCGAGCGTCATGCCGGTCTTGTCCAGGAGCTTGCGGATGGCCGGTACGGGACCGATGCCCATGATCTCGGGCGGCACCCCCACCACCGCCGCCTGCACGAACACCGCCAAGGGCTGCAGGCCCAGGGCCTCCGCCCTGTCCCGGGTCATGGCCACCGTCATGGCGGCGCCGTCGTTCAAAGGGCTCGAGTTGCCGGCCGTCACGGTGGCGGCCGCGTCCTCGGCGAACACCGTCTTCAGCGCGGCGAGCACCTCGAGGCTGGTGTTCGCGCGCGGGCCCTCGTCGTGCGAAAGCACCACGTCGTGCCAGCTACCGGCCTCGTCGCGAACGCGCGTCGGCACGCTGACCACGTGCCCGTCCAGCTTACCCGCCTCACGCGCGGCGATCGCCTTGCGGTGGCTCGCCATCGCGAAGCCGTCCTGCGCCTCGCGTGACATCCCGAAGCGCCGGGCGACCTCCTCGGCGGTCTGCCCCATGCTGTGGTAGGCACCGGGCTTGCGCGCGGCCAGAGCGCGGTTGAAGGCCGGCTCACGCCCGCCTATCGGTACCCGGCTGGTGCAGTCGCTGCCGCCGGCCAGGACCACCTCGTTCATGCCGGCGGCGATGGCGTGCACCCCCTGGACGATCACCTGCAGCCCGCTGGCGCAGAAGCGGTTGATGGTGGCACCGGCCACGCTGTCGGGCAGCTCCGCGATCTGGGAGGCGATGCGGGCCAGGTTGTAGCCGGCCTCCCCCTCCGGGTGGGCGTTGCCCACGAGGACGTCGTCGATGTCTACCGGGTCGAGACCCGGGCTGCGCGCCACCGCCTCGCGTATCACCAGCGCCGCCAGATCGTCCGGCCGCGTGTCCTTCAATAGCCCCTTGTGCGCCCGTCCCACGGGCGTCCTGATGGCGGCGGTGATCACGACCTCACGCACGCTGCTCCGTCTCCCTCCCGCCCGAGCCGGCGAGGCAAGCGGGCCCTGCCGCCGCCGACGCCGGCACGCCGGCCGCGGTCAGCTGTTCCAAGGCCGGAGCAGGATCACGCCGTCTTTCAGGTGCGCCACTTCCGGTCCCTTGGCTTGCTGGCTGTCATCTCCGGCCTGCGCCACGGCGCTGCCGATGCGGAGCTGCGGGCTGAGGATGCGTTCGGCCCACACCACCGCCTTCTCGTTGCCGCCGGCACCGGCATGCGCCAGGCCGCGCAGCGTTCCCACCACGATGATGTCGTCATTGGCGATGATCTCGGCGCCGGCGTTGACGTCCCCCAGCACCACCACCGAGCCCGTCGACTCGATGCGCCCCCCGCTGCGCACGGTCCTCGCCACGATCACGGTTTCCCCCCGCGCCTGCGGGGCCGCCACCGGAGGCCGCAGCTCGGTGAGGGTGCCGCCGGCGTCCCTGACCGCCTGGGCCACGTGCTCGAGCACGCCGAAGGGCACCTTGCCGCCGACCTCCACGACCACCCGGTCCGACAGCAACTCGGCGTGGGCCTTCAGGTTGGCGTCGACCCCCTCGAGCGTGTCGGTCTCTTCGAGACTCAACAGGATGCCGCCCCGCGTTCCGCGC
>CAYOXR010000564.1:0-6468 GCA_964407955.1 uncultured bacterium
ACCGACAAGATGCGCACGGGCCAGAAGCCCGAGAGCTTGCCGATGCCGGACGCGAACGCCATCACCGCTCCCACGCCCGTCGATACCAGCGCCAGCTCGGCCGTCACCCGCGCGCCTCGCAGCAGCGGCGGCACCAGGGAAATCAGTGTCTCCATGCCGGACCTCCTAAGGCCTTGGCGACCGCACCTTCCGGCGGTGCCTCGCGGGCCGCGGTTCGGCGTCTCGGGGAGCGTGCCCGGTCCTCCTCGACACCGCTGGATCGACCGGCCGAAGACCGCGTCGGCCGCGGAGCGGGTGCGCTGCGCACCCGCAAGCAAGATAAGGGTGGAGGGCGGGTGCCGCAGCGCGGCACCCGCCCTCGCAAGCGGTCGTCACTGAGCCGTGCAAAGCTCCTGCGTGGTTTTCGACAGGGCCGCCTGGGCGTCCTGGTCCGTAAGACCATAGCTGGTCAGGATCTTGGTCCAGGCCGGGGTCTGCTGGAACGCCGCAAGCGTGGAGTCGAACTGCTGGACGAAGGCGGCGTGGTCCTTGTTGAAGCTGAAGCCGCCGTAGCTGCGAACCGACTTGCCGTTCACGACGGGCTGCGTGAAGGGCGCGGCGGGCACGACCTGGCTCGAGTTCTTGGCCAGGCGCTGGACCGTCAAGCCGGTCCCCGCGTAGGCGTCGATGCGGCCGGTCGCGACGGCCGACAGGGCATCGGCGTTGGCGGGCAGCATGACGAGCTGGTTGTCGGGGATGCCCATGGCGTGGGCGAACTCGAGCTCGTCCGCGCCGGATACGATGCCCATCTTCAGGTTGTGGTTGTTAAGGAAGGCGTCATAGCCGTGGATGTTGTCGGGGTTCCCGGCCTTGACCATGAGGCCCTCCCCGTAGCTCGAGTTCGGCTTCGAGAACAGCACCTGCTGGCAACGGGCCGGAAGGATGTTCTGGCCGGCCGCCACCATGTCGAAGCGGTTGGCCTTCAGCCCCGGGATGAGCGAGCCGAACTGGGTGACGATCCACTGGATGTCGGTGATGCCCATCTGCTTCAGGACCGCCGTCGCCACATCGGGCGCGATGCCGTGGGCGGTGCCGTTGGCGTCCACGTAGCCGTACGGGATCTCGTTGGCGACGGCAATACGGATGTAGCCCCGCTGCTTGACCTGGGCCATCAACGACGACTGCGCGAACGCCAGTGCGCCGATCAGGACGGTGATCGCTGTCAGGGTAAGGACTCTCAACGTGCGCTTTGCCATGGTTCCTCCTCGTGTCCGAACGTCGTGTCTGGGGGCGCGCAAGGGGTTGCCTGCGCGCGCCCGCGCGGCGTGCACCGGTGGGCGCCGGGCGGCGCCAGGCCGGTGCCGTTCGACCGGCCGCCGTCCGTGTTTGGACGCGGACCGCCGAACGATGCGATCGGCGCTTTCGTCATGGGTTCAACTCTCCTTCCACCTCGCCGGTACGTTCCCGGCCCCATTCGCCTGCCGACCCGCCAACCGGGCGGGCCGCTCGAGCCTGTGAATCAGTGCTCCAGGACCGCCTTCAAGAAGCTCTGCGTCCTGGGGTTCTCGGGGCTCGTGAAGATCTTGGAGGGCGGCCCTGCCTCGGCGACCTGGCCGGCGTCGAAGAACACCACGCGGTCCGACACGTCGCGGGCGAAGCCCATCTCGTGCGTCACGATCAGCATCGTCATGTTGGTCTCGTGGGCGAGCTGCCGCAGGATGCCCAGGACCTCGCCCACCAGCTCCGGGTCGAGGGCCGAGGTGACCTCGTCGAACAGCATCAGATCGGGATCCATGGCCAACGCCCGCGCGATGGCGACACGTTGCTTCTGCCCGCCCGACAGCTGCGACGGGAACGACGTGTACTTGTCGCCCAGCCCCACCATGTCGAGCAGCTCCTTGCCGCGCTTCTCGGCGTCGGCGCGCTTCACCCCCTTGACGTGTATCGGCGCCTCGGTGACGTTGCGCAGCACGCTCATGTTGGGGAAGAGGTTGAAATGCTGGAACACCATGCCGATGCGATTGCGCACGCGTCGGAGCTGGCGTTCGCTGGCCGGCAGCACCTTGCCGTCGACCTCGCGGTGCCACAGCGGCTCGCCGCCCACGAACACCTTGCCGCCGTCCGGCTTCACGAGGGTCATCAGGACGCGCAGGATGGTGGTCTTGCCAGAGCCGCTTGGCCCGATGATGGCGACCTTCTCACCCGCCCGGACCGTGAAGTCCAGATCGCGAAGAACCGTCAACGATCCGAAGGACTTCCGCACCTTCTCGAAGCGCACCATGGGCTCGGCGTCACGCAAGCCCTCGGCCCGGGCGGCGTCGTCTTGCGAGCTAGCTTCCGTGCCGGTCGTCACTGCCACGCGTCCCTCCTCATCGGTCCCGTCAGCCGAGCTGGAAGCTGGCGAGCTTGAGCTCGGTCATCTCGTGCACGGCGAAGCGCACGCCTTCGCGTCCGAGCCCCGACCCCTTGACGCCGCCGAAAGGCATGGCGTCGATGCGGTAGTCCGTGCTGTCGTTGACCATCACCCCGCCGTAGTGGAGCGCCGATACCGCTCGATGAGCGGTCCCCAGATCGCGCGTGAAGACGGCCGCCTGCAGGCCGTAGTCCACAGCGTTGGCGACTGCCACGGCCTCATCCAGATCACGAACCTTCTCCAGGATCGTGACCGGTCCGTAGACCTCGTCTCGGGCGAGGCGGCTTGAGGGTGGAACGGCCTCGAGCACGGTGGGCTCGAAGCGCGTGCCCTCGTGGCCGCCGCCCGTGAGCAGGTGCCCTCCAGCGGTACGCGCTTCTTCTACCATAGCGGCCACGCGCTCGGCGTTCGGGACGTCGATCAGCGGTCCCATGTCGGTGCCCTCGTCGAGCTTGGGACCCCGGCGCAGCGCCTCGGCCCCGGCCACCAGGCGGTCGCGGACCTCGGCGTACACGCCGTGCTGCACGACCAGGCGTTGCACGTGCAGGCAGTTCTGGCCGGCCGCCCAGAACGCGCCCGACACGATCGACGGCATGGCGACCTCCAGATCGGCGTCGGCCATGACGATGGTGGGAGCGTTGCTTCCGAGCTCCATGCTGTAGCGTTTGAGGCCTCCGGACCGCACGATCGCCTCTCCGGTCTCCTTGCCGCCGGTGAACGACACCACCCTCACGCGCCCGTCACGCACCAGCGCGTCCCCCACGACGCTGCCACGACCGGTCACCACCTGCAGGATCTCCGGCGGCAGGCCGCAGTCCATGAGCAGCCGCCCCAGCTTCAGCGCCGACAGCGGCGTCTTGGAGTCGGGCTTCAGCACGACCGCGTTGCCCGCGGCGATGGCCGGTCCGACCTTGTGCGCGACCAGGTTCAGCGGGTCGTTGAACGGCGTGATCGCCGCGACGATGCCCACCGGCTCCGGGACGTAGTAGCCGAAGCGGCCCTCGCTGCCGGGCCGCTGGTCGAACGCCAGCGTCTCGCCGTGGATCCGGCGCGCCTCCTCGGCGCTCAGGCGCAGCGTGTCCGCGGCGCGGCTGGCCTCCTTGCGCGCCTCGCGGATGGTCTTGACGCCTTCCCGGGCGATGAGCCGGGCGAAGGTCTCCTGTTCCGCCTCCAGGCGTGCCGCCGCCTCGTAGAGCACGGCCATGCGCCTGTGCGTGGGAAGCCTTCGCGCGGCGGCGGCGCCACGCGACGCGGCCGCCAGCGCCCGCTCCATGTCGTCGGTGGTGGCTTGGGGCACCGTGTCGATCACGCGCCCGTCGTCGGGATCCGTCACCTCGATGACGGTGTCGCGCTCCACCCAGGCGTCCGCCAGAAGCATCTCCATGGCTATCGCCTCCCTTGTCCTCGCAACGCGATGAGGTCCTCGACCAGCGCGTAGCCGGTCGCCAGGCGTCCGGCGCCCGGGCCGACGATCGTGATGTCTCCGAGCAGGTCGGTCGTGAAGGTGCAGGCGTTGGTAGGCCCGCCGATGCCCGCCAGCGGGTGTGCCAGTGGCAGCCGCACGGGCGCGACCGCCGCCGTCACGCCACCGTCGGCGCCCCGCTCCACGCTGCCGATCAGCTTCCAGCGTTCACCCGCCTTCGCGGCGTCGGCGACGTCTCCGGCGCTCACGTCGCGGATGCCGCGGCGCTCGACGTCGGCCATGCTCAGCGCTGCGTCCATCACCAGGTTGGCCAGGATGACGACCTTGCCGGCCGCATCGATGCCGTCGACGTCACCGCTGGGATCGGCCTCGGCGTAGCCCTCACGTTGCGCCTCGGCGAGCGCAGCGTCGAAATCGAGTCCGGCCTCCATGCGCGTGAGGATGTAGTTCGTGGTGCCGTTGAGGATGCCCTGGATGCGGCTCACGCCGGCGCCGGCGAGCATGCCGGTGCCGAGCGCCAGCGTCGGCGTCCCGCTCATGACCGTGCCTTCCACCCCGATGGCGGCGCCGTGCTCGGCGGCGAGCCCGCGGAGCTCGGCGAACGCCAGCGCGATCGGCCCCTTGTTGGTGGTCACCACGTCCATGCCGCGCGACAGCGCCTCGCGCACGTGGCCGAGTGCCGGCTGGCCCGTGCGCAGGTCGGTGAAGCTCAGCTCGGCGACGGCGTCGGCACCGGCCTCGCGGATGGTCGTGAGCGCGTCCCAGCCCTTGGCGTCGGCGTCCAGCTCCTCGAGATGGTCGGCGGCGCCGAGCAGCTCTCGCGGCGAGAAGCCCGCGGCGCGGTAGACGCTGCCGCGGTTGAAGTCGCTGACGGCCGTGATCACGACCTCCAGGCCGTGCCGCTCGGCCAGGCTGGCGCCGCGCTCGGCGAGGATCTCGGCGAACCCCTGACCCACCGTGCCGAAGCCGATCATCGCCAGCCGGGTCGCGCTCATGCCGTCTCCGACGCGCTGCGGCGCTCCGCCGCGAAAACCAGCGCCTGGTCGATGTCGGCGATCAGGTCGCCCACATCCTCGATGCCGACCGAGTAACGCACGAGGCTCTCGGGAATGCCCATGGCTGCGCGCTCCTCGGCAGTGAGCTCGACGTGGCTGCCGGTGGCGGGCGGCGCCACCACCGTCTCCACCGCCCCCAGGTTGGCCGCCCGGTGCGCGAAGCGCAGCCGCGGCAGGAAGCTGCGCACGCTGTCGAAGCCCCCCTCCAACTGGAACGAGAGCATGCCCCCGAAGCCGCGCATCTGGCGGGCGGCAACGTCATGGTTGGGATGCCCCTCGAGACCCGGGTAGAACACGGCGCTCACGAAGGGGTGGGCCTGAAGATGGCGGGCGATGGTCAGGGCGCTCTCGTTCTGGCGGGCGATACGCAGCCCGAGGGTCTTCATGCCGCGGAGCAGCAGGTAGGCCGCCTCCGGGTGGAGGGTGGCGCCGTTGATCTCCCGGAAATGGAAGACGCGCTCGACCAGCGCCTCCGGTCCGACGAGGGCGCCGCCCAGGGCGTCGGCATGCCCGCCCAGGTACTTGGTGGCGCTGTGCACCACCAGATCGGCGCCGAGCGTCAGCGGGTTCTGATTGATGGGGGTCGCGAAGGTGTTGTCGACCACCACGGTCGCTCCGACGTCGTGCGCGGCAGCCGACAGCCGCCGGATGTCCATGATCTTGCAGGTGGGGTTCGTCGGGCTCTCGAGGTAGAGCACGCGGCAGCCTTGCGCCACCTCCGCCTCGATCGACGCGAAGTCGGTGGTGTCGCACAGCCGCACGTCCACCCCGAAGCGCGGCAGGAACTCCGTGAACACCTTGTTCGTCCCGCCGTAGGTGTCCTTGACCGACACGACCCGGTCACCGGGCGACAGCAGCGTGAACAGCGTGTTGCTGATCGCCGCCATGCCGGTGGCGAAGCTGGTCGCCGCCTCACCGCCCTCGAGCTGGCGTATCTTGCCTTCGAAGGCCTGCACCGTGGGATTGGTGTTGCGGCCGTAGATGTGGCCGTCGCGCCGTCCCAGCGCCACGTCTCGCCACTCGTCGAGATCGTCGTATCCGAACGACACGCTGTGCACGACCGGCACCTGCGTCGCGCGCTGCATGGTGGGTCGGTCCTCCCCCGCCCACACGGCGAGGGTCTCCAGCGCCGGTCCTTCACGCTTAGTCATGCCACGTCCTCCTCGTCGATCGCCGCATCCCGGCGGGCCTCACGCCAACGCCAGGATCGGACCTTCCAGATAGCTGTTGATGCGGCCCAGGCACATCACCATGTGGTTTCGGCGCACGCCCGCAACGGCCCGCATGTCCTCGCGCTGCAGCGCTTGCAGCACGCTCTCGATCTCGTCGACGACGTAGTCGACCTCGTCCTCCCAGACCATCTCCGGCAAGAGCTGGAGCCACACCCGCGTCGTCTGGTAGAACAGCCGGTCGGCGATCTCCCGCAGCGGCTGGTTGCCGATCGCGCGGGAGAGCTCGTCGTTGAAGCGGTGGTAGACGCGCGCCAGCTGCTCGGGAGCGCGCGCGTCGCGCACCGCGCGGGCCGCCTCGGCCAACTCCGCGAGCAGCTCGAGATCGTCCTCGGTGACGTGCCCGGGGGCCATCTCACCGATGATGTC
>CAYOXR010000565.1:0-3193 GCA_964407955.1 uncultured bacterium
TTCGGCGCCGCCCTCGGCGATGGCGTGTCGATCGGCTGCAACGCCGTTCTGGCGCCCGGTACCGTGGTCGGACGGGGCACGGTCATCTACAACGGCGCCATGGTGCGCGGCATCGTGGGCCCCAACCTGATCCTCAAGCTCAGGCAGACCCAGGAGCAGGTGGAGGCGGCGTCCCGGAGCCCGCAGCCCTGAGCGCGCACGCCCCCGCACGACGGACGCCGTGCTGCCGCTGAGGGACGCCGGGTCGCGCCGCGGACCGCCTCTCGCCACCTGGGCGACCGCGCTGGCCTGCATGGCGGTCTACGTGCACCAGGCGCTTCTCGGCTCGAGCATGGCGGGCTTCCTGTTCTCGGTACGCTACGGCTTCATTCCCGAGCGTCTCGCTCACCACCCTGTCGTCGCGTTTCCCACGCTCGTCACCAGCCTCTTTCTACACGGCAACCTGGTACACCTCCTGGGCAACTTGCTGTTCCTGCTGGTGTTCGCGCACACCATCGAAGCACGGCTGGGGAGCGTCCGCTTCGCGCTGTTCTACCTCCTCGGCGGCGTGGTGGCCAATCTGACCTATGCGCTGTTCGCGGGGCAGCCGCGCATCCCGCTGGTCGGCGCCTCCGGTGCGATCAGCGCCGTGCTCGGCGGCTATCTGTTGCTGTACCCGAGGTTGCGCGTCTTGACCTTCTTACCTCCGCTTCTGCTACCTTGGCTCGTGTCGACGATATTCGCGCGCGTGCCGCGCTTCTTCATGTTGTGGTTGCCAGCGTGGCTGTTCATCGGTTACTGGTTCCTGGTCCAGCTGTTCGAAGCGACGACCGGCTTCTCCGTGGGTCGCGGCGCGTCCGCCGTGGCCTGGTGGGCGCACGTCGGCGGGTTCGCGTTCGGCGCGGCCTCGATCGGCGTGTTCGCGCGGCGCGTCGAGGCGCCGCGGTGGAGGTGACGAAGATGCGGCGAGCCCTCACCCTGCTTGCCACGATCGGCCTGTCGGGCGGTGTCCTCGCCCAGCAGGCGCAGGCCCCCGTGCAGACCTACCTGTCGGACGTGGGCTCGAACCCATCGAGCACGGGCGGACAATCCCGGTTGCTGCACTACCTGTCGTCGGACATGCCGATCGCCGTGTACATCCCCCTGCCCGACACCAACAACGCTCAGGCGCTGCGCGATGCCGCCGTGCGCGCCGTCAAGGCCTGGCAGACCGCCGCCCCGGACGTGCTTCAGTTCGTGATCGTGGGCCAACCCGGCGCCGACACCACCACCGTGCAGTGGCAGCAGCTCGACGGCAAGGTGTCGAGCTATCGCTACGCCTACAGCATCACCTCGCAGAACCAGTACCGCTATCACGCCACGGAGATCATCCTCGATCCCCGAGACTCCCCGGCGCAGATCTACCGTTTCGCCCTCTTGGCGGTGGGGCAGGCCGTGGGCCTGCTCGGTCGCAGCCCCTATCCGGGCGACGCGCTGAGCGCCTCGCCCAGCGGCTCGATCTCCGAGGGGGACGTGGCCACCCTGCGGGCGCTGTACAACGTCCCCAGCGGCACCGTGCTCAAGCCCTGAGCGACGGCCTCAGTTGGCGGGCTCGATCAAGCCGTAGTTCCCGTCGCTTCGCAGGTAGATGACGTTGATGTCGTCGGTGTCGAGATTGCGGAACATGAAGAAGGTGTGGCCCAGCGCCTCCATCTGTACGGCTGCGTCCTCGGGCGCCATGGGGCGGAGCACGTGGCGCTTCACGCGCACGATGGTCGGCTCGGTCTCGGCCGGCTCGGGCGACTCAGGCTGCGGCTTCTCCGACGTGCGCCTGGCGATGAAGCGGCCCTTGTACTTCTTGAGCTGGCGCTCGAGCTTGTCGACAACCAGGTCGATTGCCGCGTAGGTGTCCTGACCGCGCTCCTCGGCGCGCACGATGCCGCCCTGGACGTTGACCTGAACCTCGACCCGGGCCGGGTTGGCGCCGTGGGCGCCGCTCGAGTTGCCGTCGTAGGACATCACCACGCGAGCGTCCACGATCTGGTCGGAGAAGCGGTCGAGCTTCTGGAGCTTGTCTTCGGCGTGCTGGCGCATGGCGTCGGTGATGTCGATGTTGCGACCGATGAGCTTGTAGATGTTCATGCGGCTCCCTTCGGCCCTTTCGCCTGAGGCCACGACGAGCTCTGACGAGGGTAGTCTAGCATCGGCCAGGAGCGCCTCCAGAGTGAACTACGTCCCGCTCCCTGACGGCCCCCAACCAGCGTGCCGATGTCGGCTGGCGGCTCGGGGCGCGGTGCCACCCATGCTAGATTCGATGTGATCCATGAGCGATTCCGGTCCACAGCCCGTCGACGTCCGGCACTGCGCTGCCGGCGAGGCCATCGACATCCTGCAGGAGAAGTGGGTGCTCCACATCGTGCACTCCCTGCTTCACGGGCCGAAGGGCTTCAACGAGCTGGGCCGGGAGGTGGGTGGCTGCAACCCGACCACCCTCACGCAGCGTCTGTGTCGGCTCGAGACCCTCGGGCTGATCAGCAAGTCGGTGCGCTCGGTATCGCCACCGCGCTGCAGCTACGGCCTCACGGATTCGGGGCTGGCGCTGGAAGGCGTCATCGACTCGATCCGCGCATGGGCGGACATCCACCTGCCGAGCGAGGACGGGCAGCCCGACGACAGTCCTGGCCGCGACGGCTCCGGCGGGCTGGCGCCGCACGTGGGCGCGTCGCCGGACGGCGGTCCAGGCTTCCACTGACGCGCGCTTCACGGCGCCCCCTCATCGCGCAACCCGTCAGAGCTACGGCCGACCGAAAGGGTGGCCTGTGGGGCTGAGTGTAGAAGCATGGTGGCGTTCGGAGATGCGGCGCGCGCCGGGTCTCGAGCGCGAGCGCGGCTGCGGGCGTGTCCGTGTCGGGTGTCGGGCGGGGGCGGTGGAAGCGTTTCCAATCGCTGCCAGCGACAGGGCACACGAGGCCACACTGCACTACAGGGCGAGAAGAACTGTGTGGGATGTGTATTCTCGATAGTGCTCGAACGTCGGTCGATGCCCGGACCATTGACATGACGACCCCTTCCGACTAGGATGGTGGAAACGTTTCTAGTCTTCGGTGGGGTCGATGCCGACGATTCGCGAAGTATCACGAGCTGCAGGCGTATCCATATCCACGGTGTCCCGCGTCCTGAATCACAGCGGGCCGGTGTCCCAGGAGACTCAGAGGCGGGTGCTGGCGGCCGTCGC
>CAYOXR010000566.1:0-1563 GCA_964407955.1 uncultured bacterium
TCTCGCGAGCCTTGATGGCCACGCGCGGTTGCCGCCGCGCCTTCGGGCGATAGAGCTGGCCGCTAGGCGGAAGCTCCGCGGGGTCGAGCTCGAAGCGCTTGCGCAACATCCGCCAGGCGCTGCGCACGCTGCGCCCCTCGAGGCGCTGCCCCAGCGCTTCACCCAGCGCTCCCACCACACCCACGAAGTCCTCGCTCTCGCCGGCGTCCACCGGCGCGGCGTGCACACGCAGAAACCGGCCCTCGAGGTTGACGGTGGTGCCATCCTTCTCGTACACCGTCCTGGCCGGTAGCACCACGTCGGCGAGTGCGGCCGTCTCGGTGAGGAAGCTGTCGTGGACGACCAGGAAGTCCTTCTTCTCGAGCGCGGCGCGCACGCCCGGGTTCTGGGCGGGATCGAGGTGGGAGAGAATGAGCGCCCGCGCCTCCTCGAGCATCTCCGGGTAGGCGTAGCGCTCGTGGCTGGGCCCCACACCCAGCAGCTCCAGGCCGTAGCTGTCGGCCATCGGCCCGAGGATCATCACCTTGGCCCCCACCGACTTGGCGAAGGCTTCGGCGGCCTCGGCGGCCTCACGCGTGGCAAGCACGAAGCCGCCGTAGACCAGCACCGGCCGCTCGGCCGCGCGCAAGCGCTCGACCAGCGCCGCCGCATCTTCGACGCTCATGCCCGGCACGCTCTCGGGACGATCGCCCGGCTGTTCTCCCTCGCCGGCTCCGGCGATGGCGGCGAGCGCAGCGAACAGCCCCGCCTCACCGCCCGCCGGATAGTGCACGGCGTGACCGGCGTGCTTCATCAAATCGACGCGGTAGGGCGCCGCGACCGTGAGCAGATCCCGCTTCAACACGGGGTGCTCCTTGAGCCGCAGGTCCGCGATGGGTACGCCGTGAGGCATCAGCTCCGGCGGCGTCACGCCCTTCATGGCGTCCTTGATGCGCAGGTCCGCGATCGGCACCTCTTCGGTCACGTCGCCGACGACGAAGATGGCGTCGGCCGTGGCCAGCTCGGTGAACGTCGCCGGCTGCGCAGGGACCACCGACGCCGCGGCTCGCGGCGCGTGGTCGAGCTGGCCGGTGCCGAGCGCTTCGGCGAGCGCCTTGGCGGCCACGCCCTCCTCGAGGGTTGCGTCGGCGCGGATGGCGATGCCGACGTCCTTGCCGCTCAAACCGCCGAGCCGCTCCTTGATCACCGCCGCGGCCTCCTCCCAGGTGGCCGCTTCGAGCTTGCCGTCCCGGCGCAGCAGCGGCATCTTCAGGCGGTCCGGCGAATCCACGTATTCGTGACCGAAGCGGGTGCCGTCGTCGATCCAGGTCTTGTTCACGTCTGGGTTGAGGGCGGCCTTGATGCGCTCGATGCGGCCGGTGCGGCCGTCGACCATGATGGCGCTGCCGGAGGCGTCGTCCATGCCGGTGGTCCGCGTGTGGCGGTACTCCCAGTTGCGGCCGCGGAAGCGGCTGGTGGCGTCGAGCAGCGCCCCCACCGGGCAGATGTCGGTGATGTTGCCGGTGAAGTTGCTCGGCAGCCCGGGGTCGAGGGTGCCGATATAGGTATGGCCGCCGCGCTCGA
>CAYOXR010000567.1:0-4600 GCA_964407955.1 uncultured bacterium
CATGCCCGGCGGCGGCGCGGAGATCTTCGCCGAGCCCGTCCGCAAGCGCATCGCCCGCGCCAAGGTGAGCGCCGAAGGCTGGCTGGAGGTGCATCGCACCGCCCACGAGCTGGGCATTCCGACGAACGCGACCATGCTGTACGGCCACATCGAGTCGCGCGAGGACCGACTCGACCACATGATCCGCTTGCGAGCGCTGCAGGACGAGGCGCCCGGCTTCTTCTCCTTCGTGCCGCTCGCCTTCCAACCCGACAACAACCCCCTGGCGCGCGAGCTCGGCACCCGCTTCACCACCGGCCTCGACGACCTGCGCAATCTGGCGGTCTCACGGCTGATGCTCGACAACATCCCGCACGTCAAGGGGTACTGGATCATGATCACGCCCGAGCTCACCCAGGTCACGCTCTCCGCCGGGGTGAGCGACATCGACGGGACCATCGCGGACGAGCGCATCGCGCACGCCTCGGGCGCCGTCACCGAGACCGGCATGACGCAGGCGGAACTGGTGCGGCTGGTGAAGGACGCGGGCCGCGTGCCCGTCAGGCGCGACGCGCTCTACAACGAGCTCGAGGTGTTCGCGTGACGCGGCCCGTGGCGCGCGGAGACCGGTGGGGGCGGGCCTGGCACGAGGAATCCGGACGATGAGCGGCGAATCCCGGGCGTCCGCACGCCACGAGCGGCAGCTGGGCGGCGCCCGTGTCGAGCGTCTCGGAATCGTGTCCTACACGAACGTGGCGCCGCTGCACTGGGGACTCGAGCCGTGGCAGGGTCCGGAGACCCGGGCACAGTTCGTGCACGGCGTCCCCACCGAGCTGAACGCCGCGCTCCTTGCCGGTGACATCGACCTCACGCTGATCTCCTCGATCGAGTTCGTCCGGCATCGCGACCGGCTCAAGGCCTTGCCGGACTTCTCGATCGCCAGCTTGGGTCCGGTATACAGCGTGATGCTCTTCCACTGGCGGCCCTGGTCGGAGCTCCAGGGAGCGCGCATCGCCGTGACCACCCACTCCGCCACCAGCGTGCAGCTGCTCGAGGTGCTGCTCGAGGCCGATGGCATCGACGCCGAGCTGGTGTCGATGACGCCGGATCTGGCGAGCATGCTGTCGCGCTGCGACGCGGCGCTGCTCATCGGGGACGCCGCCCTGCGCGAGGCGGTGAGCCGGCGCGAGGTTGGCGGGCGCAAGCCACGGGTCACCGACCTGGGCGAGGCCTGGTACACGCACACGCGCCTGCCGTTCACGTTCGCGGTGTGGGCGTCGCTGAGCGAGCGGCGGCCGTCGGACATGCTGGTGGCGCGGTTCCGCGCGGCGCGCGAGGCGGGGTTGGGCCGCCTGGCCGAGGTCGCGCGCGTCGAGGCCGAGCGCCTGGGGCTGTCGCAAGCGGTGGTCCAGCGCTACCTCGCGAACTTCCGCTACTACCTCGAGCTGCCCGATCGCGACGGGCTGCTCGCCTTCGCGCATGCCAGCGACCCCACGTTCGAGGACGCCCAACTTCAGTTCTGGGACCTGTAGCGGCGCGACCATGTTGAGGGTATGGCCCGGAAAGCCTCACCCGCTGGGAGCGAGCGCCGACCAGGACGGCGTTAACTTCGCGCTGTACAGCGAGCATGCCAGCGGCGTGGAGCTGTGCCTGTTCGACACCGCCTACGATCCCGAGCCGTCGCACGTGCTGGAGCTGACCGACCGCACCGGTCCGGTGTTCCATGGCTACGTGCCCGGCGTGAGGGCCGGCCAGCGCTACGGCTACCGGGTGCACGGCCCGTACGAGCCCGCGCGCGGCCATCGCTTCAATGCGGCAAAGATCGTCCTCGACCCCTACGCCCGGGCCATCGGCCGGCCGCTGGCGTGGCACCCCAGCCTCCACGGCTACGACCCCGACGTGTTCGCGGCCGACGGCGAGGACCGTCCCGACCCGCGCGACGACGCCGCCGTCGCGCCGCTCGCCGCCGTCGTCGATGACGCCTTCGAGTGGGAGGGCGACGGGCGGCCGAGCGTGGCCTTCGAGGACACCGTCATCTACGAGACGCACGTCAAGGGCATGACGGTGCGCCACCCCGACGTGCCGGAGGAGCTGCGCGGCACCTATCTCGGGCTCGCGAGCGACGTCGTGGTGGAGCACCTGCTGTCGCTCGGGGTCACCACCGTCCAGCTCCTGCCGGTGCACGCCATCGCCGAGGAAGAGCGCCTGGCGCGCCACCGTCTGACGAACTACTGGGGCTATCACCCGCTGGGCTTCTTCGCGCCCGAGCCCAGCTACGCCGCGCGCGGCCCGGTGCACGCCGTCGACGAGTTCAAGGCCATGGTGAAGCGCCTTCACGCCGCAGGGCTGGAGGTCGTCGTGGATGTGGTCTACAACCACACCGGCGAGGGCAACCACCTGGGCCCCACGCTCAGCTTCCGGGGCATCGACAACCGCAGCTACTACAAGCTCAACCCCGGACGCGCGGAACGCTACATCGACTACACGGGCACCGGGAACACTCTCGACCCGGGCAACCCGTATGTTCTCCAGCTCATCATGGACAGCCTCCGGAGCTGGGTGCAGAACATGCACGTGGACGGCTTCCGCTTCGATCTGGCATCTGCGCTTGCGCGCGAGCTGTACGACGTCGACATGCTCTCGGCGTTCTTCAAGGTCATCCAGCAAGACCCGGTGCTGTCCGGCGTGAAGCTCATCGCCGAACCCTGGGACGTGGGCCCCGGCGGCTACCAGGTGGGCAACTTCCCGTGGCGATGGTGCGAGTGGAACGGCCGCTTCCGGGACGTCGTGCGCTGCTACTGGCGGGGCGATGCGGGCCGTGCCGGGGAGCTCGCCACGCGCGTGAGCGGTTCGGCCGACCTCTACCGCAGTCGACAGCGCCGTCCCTACGCCTCCATCAACTTCATCACCGCGCATGACGGCTTCACCCTCAAGGACCTGGTGAGCTACGCGCGCAAGCACAACCGCGCCAATGGCGAGTTGAACCGCGACGGCAGCGACGACAACCTCAGCAGCAACGGGGGCGTCGAGGGGGAGACGAGCGACCCCGAGATCCTGCGCCGCCGCGAGGTGCGCCGGCGCAGCCTGCTTGCCACGCTGTTGCTGTCACAGGGTGTCCCCATGCTCCTGGGAGGCGACGAGCTGGGCCGAAGCCAGGGCGGGAACAACAACGCCTACTGTCAGGACAACCAGATCAGCTGGTTCGATTGGGACCTCGACGACGTCGATCGCGACTTCCTGGCCTTCGTGCGCGGCGTGCTGGCGTTGCGGCGAGATCACGCCGTGTTCCGCCGGCGGACGTTCCTCGACGGCAGCGTGGACCCTGCGTCCGGGTGCAAGGACGTGGCGTGGATCCACGGCAGCGGCCGGGAGATGACCGCCGACGACTGGCAGACGCTGCCTAATGACGCCTTCGGCATGCTGCTGTGCGGTGCCGCCCTCCACGAACGTGACGCGCACGGCGCGCCGCGCCGGGACTGCTCCTTCCTGGTCCTGTTCCACGGCCGCGGCGCTGGCTGTTTCGAGCTGCCGGAGGCCCCCGAGGGCGATGGCTGGGTACGGGTACTCGACACCGCAGCGCCGGCCGAGGTCGGAGATCGGCAGCAGGCGGCCGAATCGGTGAAGCTGGTCGCCGACGCCCTGAGCGTCTACCAGGCGTGCCCGCTCACCCCGCACGCGGGCTGAGGGCTGAGACCGCGCCTCCCGCCGACAGGGACGGCGGCGCCGGGCCGGCACGGGCGAGCGCTGCCGGACGTCGCCCGCCGTTGCGTCACTCCTCCTCCAACCGGATCCAGGCGGTCACGCGACGCGACGCGGCCCTCAGGTTCTGGTAGTCGCTGCTCGACAGCGCGGCCTCGGCGCTCTCGAGCAACCGCTTCACCTCGTCGTTCACGGCGCGCTTCAGCTCCTTGCGTGGAGTGCTCGCCTGCATGCGCCTGAGCGTGAGCGCCAGATGCCTGGCGACCATCGGGTCCCCGGCGGCGTGCGCGCGCAGCTCTCCGAACAGGTGCTCGACCAAGGCAGGCAGCTCCGGTCGCGGCACCACCAGTCGGAGCGCCCCGTCGTCGTCCTCGAGCAGGGTGGAGGGAAGTTGCCGGTAGGCGAGCAGATCGATCGCCTCGGCCAGGCGGTCGATGCAGGTCATGGCGGTGAACGGGTCGTTCACCCCCGGAGACAGTGCCCGCAACGCCACCTCCAGCAGCTGGTCGAAGAGGAAGTAGGGGTCCTGCTGGGGCGTCCTGACAGCGCCGAGCACGTAGTAGGCCTCGATGCGGCCGGCCAGCGTCTCGGCGGCGTCGGCAGGGTAGATGTCCGCGAACGGGCCGCCCAGCATGAGGAAGGATCCCGGCGGGTTGTGCAGGCGTACCACCGCGTCGTGCTCGCTGGCGAGCGCTACCAGGCCGCTCAAGTCGATGACCTGCACGTAACCCGCCCGCTGCGAGCGCACCGTCACTGCCTCGTGCTGAAACGACTCCGGAAGCGACGGAGCGGGCGCCTCCGCGTCCGTTTCCGCGGCGTTGCCTTCGCCGCCGCCGGAGCGCGAAGCGGCGGCCTCGCCCTCGCGCTCGGGCGGGAGGGCCAGGATCTGCTGCGTCAGCGCGCGGCCCACGCGTGCCAGCAC
>CAYOXR010000568.1:0-5208 GCA_964407955.1 uncultured bacterium
GTAGCCGGTGGCGGAAGAGAAGCCGGGGAAGGCGTACCTCGTGGACGAGCCCTTCCAGCCCTCTGTGACGGCCACGATCCAGCTTGCGTTCCCATTGGAGGTGACGTCGTCCGTAGCGCGGTGGGCCGTCGGCCCGCCATCTCCGGCGAACCTGGCCGTGCCCCGGTGCACCGTCGTGGTGCTGCCCGAGACGGTGAGCGCCGCATCGGAACAGAGCGTTGGCGCTACTGCCCGCCGGGCTCGAGCGCGGCCGACAGGACCGGGAGCACGGCCGACCCCAACCGCTCCACGGCCGCCGCGACGAACGTTCCCTGGTAGACGCCGAATCGGTGGGCGATACCGGCGCGCGTGAGGGCCTCGTCGAGGGCGCTCACGTTGAGAAGGGTGTTGCCCTCCGTGTCGCCGCTTCCCACCTCGATGCCGAGCGCCCGCAGCTTGCGGAGGTTCGAGCTGTAGGTCGGCAGCATCTGCACGGGAGTGTGGGCGCGCCACCGTTGCCAGACGGCGTCGATTTGCCGCAGCTGGCCATCGACGTCTTCGACGGGGAGGTCGACGTAGTACGGCGGGCGTTCGGGGTCGGGTGAGGCGATCGCCGCCATTCCGAGCTGCGCACGGTCCATGTAGCCCGACGGGCTCAGCCCGAGCGCGCGGTCGGGCTCCATCATGGCGAAGGCGTCCGGGCTGTAGAGGCTGTTGCTGGCCGGGTCGACGAAGGCGGCGTTGAGGGGCGCGACGGCGTACGCGGCACCGTATACATCGGGGTGTTCCATGGCGAGCACCAATGCTCCGTAGCCACCGACATCGACACCGGCGACGGCGCGGGACTCGGGGCGGGCGAGCGTGCGGAAGTGGGTGTCGACGTACGCCACCAAGTCATCGGTGATGAAATCGTCCCAGTTGCCGCAAACGGGGGAGTTGGCGTAGAAGCAGGCGCCGTAGGGGGTCGACGCGTCGGGCATCACCAGGATCATCGGTTGGATCGTTCCCTCGGTGATGAGGCGGTCGGCGAGCACGCGTAGGTTGAAGTCGGGTTGGCCGGGTCCGCCGAAGAAGCCGTAGCTTCCGACGAAGAAGACGTCACTGCCTCCGAGCGCGTGAAGCATGACCACCACTGGGTATCGAGTGGTGGTGTCGTTGTAGCCAGGGGGCAGGTATACGCTGACGGGGCGGTCCGCCGTGACGCCCAGGAGGTTGCCTTCCAGGCCGGCCCCGTGGACCGTCACCGTCTGAACGACCCCCTGCGTGGCTGCCTGCGAGCGCGCAACCGCTGCGCTGCAGATCGCCACGCACATGACGAGGGAGAAGCCAACGATTCGCCGATGTGTCATGGTGCCCACCCCCCATGCCGACACGACAGCAGATCGACGGCAGGTGGCCGTGGCGGCACGACTCCGGCCGCTGCCTCGAGCGGCCGGGTCACGACCGGTGCGCGGCGGCCCGCCTCATCCTTTTCCTCAGGCCATCCACGCGTTGCGCGACCGTGCGCACGCACTCTATCGGACGCGAGGGCGCCCGCCCAGAGGCAATCGTCCTCGCCGTGGCCGTGCTTCCCGGGGTGGTGGCGTACGCCGTCGAGAACCACGAGCCGCCAGGGCGCGGCCGCTTGGCGCGGAGCCGACGCGGCGCTTGCGGAGATGCTGCGGGGCGAGCATCAGCGGCGCCTGGCCGCCACATCGAGCATGCGGCTCAGCGGCCTGGCCAGCGAGTCCGTTGGAGCACGAGGCGCGCGACGTGACCCCGCGCTTCAGAGAGCCAGCGTTTCGTTGGCGATGCGGATCAGTTCCTCGGCCCAGCGATCCGGCTCGTCGAACATCAGGGTGTGGCCCGAGTTCTCGAACCAGGTGAAGCTCTTGGCGGGCGCCTGCAGGAAGCGGTAGTACTCCTCCGCCAGCTCGCCCGGGGTCGAGTGGTCGTGGCGACCCACGAGGAAGTGGATGGGGATCGGCGACGTCGGGAAGTCCCGGAACAGGTCGTAGTCGGACGTGGCGATCTCGGTGCCCAGCGTCTTATCCGAGAGCTCCATGCCTGCCATGTAGGTGTCGACCTCGGCGGCGGTGTAGTACGGGCTTCGCCCCTCGAATGCGTACGCCAGGTACTCGTCCCAGAGCCCTTGCGTGTAGATGTCGCCACCGCGGTAGCGATCGAGGAGACCGTCCTTGACGGCCACGTGCGCTGGGTTGGTGGGATCGAACGGGTCGAGCGCTTCCAGTGCCGCGACGATGTCGCTGTCGCCGGCGCTGCGTGCCTGCTCCAGCACCCAGTCGTACGACATCTGCTGGCGCCGGTTCCAGCTCACGGCTTCCGCGCTGGCGATGTAGGCGTGGTACAGCTCGGGCCGCTGCATGACGGCCAGGAAGCCCAGAGCGCTGCCCCAGGAGTGTCCGGTAAGGAAGATCTTGTCCTGGCCGAAGCGGTCGCGCAGCAGCTCTGTCAATTCCAGCGTGTCGCCGACGACCTTTGCCACGGTCATGTCGGCGGCGGCGAGGTCGGGCGAATACGACTTGCCTGCACCGCGCTGATCCCAGTTCACGACGACGAAGTTCCGTTCCAGCTCCGGGCGCTGGTAGAGCTCGGTCCAGGCGGTCATAGCGAAGCCGGGGCCCCCGTGCAGCACGAGCAGGACCGGGTTGTTCACGTCAGCGCCGCGGATCTGGATCCACTGCTGGACGCCACCCAGGGTGACCCGCTCCAGTGAGGCGATGCTGTTTGGGAGAGGATTGCCGGCGGCGTCGGTGATGGCGGGAACGACGGTTTCCGCCGGTGCGGTCGGCGCCTCGGCCCGAGCGACTGCGAGCGGCAGCATGAGGACGAGGAGAACAGCCCAGGGAGACCGGAAACCGTGCCAACGTCTAGACGCGTACGCACGGAGCGTCGGAATGGTCATGGTTTGACACCTCCTGCAACGCTTCATTGTTTGGAGACGCTAGGCAGCCGAAGGGAAGCGTCCCAGTCTAGGCGCGCGGCCCTCACACGGGATGGGCGCTTTTCCGGCAGTGGGCGTGGGCCGTTGTCCCACAAGGGCGTCCGCAAGGCGTCCGTTGCAAGACGACGTCCTGGGCTCCGTTCACGTATCGGTTGGACCGCACTTGCCGTCTCCGCGCGGGCTCGCCAGCGAGCCGGCTCGCCCGGGCATCTACGCGGACAGACTGGGCCCCAGACGCAATGCAGTGCCTCCGCTCGGTCAGGGCCGGGCGCGCTTGCCTCGGCGTACTCCTGACTACGAGAAGCAAGAACCCTGGACCGGGGCCCAGGGTTCGCCTTTGGACGCTTGGTCGGAGTGACTGGATGTGAACCTGCGATTCCGTGACCCCCTGTCCCGCTAGAGAGCAGGTGCCGAGCAGGACGGTGCTTCTGCTCGTTCCTCGGCCTCAAGCATCACGTTACCGGGAGAAGACCATTGCGCTGACTGAGGCCAACGAGGGCTTCCTGCTGGAGCAGCAACTCCGTGATCGCTTCCGGCCTCCTTGGAGCTCTACCGCCTCAACCTGACGATCCCGGCCGCCCGCGCGGTCCGGGGAAAGGCGTTCCAGGCCCCAGCCGACTGCCTTCGGACGGGATCGCGGATGCCTGACAAAACGGTGTCAGGTGGGTGGCCCTAGGTTGCGTTCGTGATTGCGGGGCGGCGTCCCGCGATCCAGAAGGAGACCGTTATGTGGTTGATGCACGAGGAGATCAACGAGTCTAGGACGGGTTCCACCAAGCGCAAACCCACCAACGACACCCAACCCACCCCATCGGCACCCCTCAACCTCGCTCACGCCCAGATCCTCGCCGACCTCGAGCGCCATCCGCTGCCGCCCGAATCCCCCCAATCCGAACGCGTTTGGAGTCGCGGCAGCAGCGACCACCTGCTCCCCGAAACACGCGACGCCCCCGAGCGCTTCCTCAGCGGGCTCGTCGCCGGCGCCTGGGCCATCTTCGCGCTCGGCCTCCTCCCGCTCCACAACCTCTTTCTCGGTTTCATCGCCCTCGTCGCCAACGTCTGGCTCGCCGTCACGCTCATCCGGCACGGCAACCAAGCCGCCAAGGTCAACGGCATCGTCATCATCACCCTCGTCGCGGTGCTCAACATCCTTGCCCACGTCGGCGGCAGCTACCTCGTCACCGCCCTCGTGTAAGCCGCAAGCACCCCCAGGCCTCCACAAGCCAGGTCACGCGAGCGCCCGGACCCGGAAGGATCGGGGCGCACGCTTCTTCGAGGGCCGACGAGCGCGCGCGGCCCCGCTCGCGCGTAGACAGGGATGCGAGTCGTGTTTGGTCCAGCCGACAACGGCGAATGAAGGTCCCCCAACCTCAGCGACATGCACTTCCAAGGACGGGAGCCTTGCCGCATGCTGAATGAGCACCCGGCCAGCTACGAGAAGTCCCGCACCGAGGGCGCGGGATTTCCCGACTAGGACGCTTGGTCGGGGTGACTGGATTTGAACCAGCGACCACTTGACCCCCAGTCAAGTGCGCTACCAGGCTGCGCTACACCCCGGCATCGACCAGCGACGGGCACCGTCGCTGCCTTCAAAGTCTACGAGCGGGAAAGGAGGGCGTCAAGGCGACGGGGCTGCGGCGCGGCGGAACGCGACGGGGCACCTGGCGCCCGGCGCACGCTGCGCGGTCCTTCTCGTCGCCACCATCGAGCGGCGCCTATGATGGTGCCATGCAGGGCTCGGCCGACGAGCCGTTGGAGTTGCTCGACGACGCCGGCAATCCGCTGGGGACGGGCAAGGCGCGCGCGCAGGTCCATGCTGATGGCGATTGGCACCGCGCCTTCCACCTGTGGGTGGTGCGGGAGGGGCGCCTGGTGCTGCTGCAACGACGTTCAGCCGAAAAGGACCTGGAGGCGGGCAAGCTCGACGTGAGCGTGGGCGGGCACGTGCGCTTCGGCGAGACGCTGGCCGACGTGGTGCGCGAGGCGGACGAGGAGATCGGCCTGGTGGTGCGCCCCGGCGACCTCACCTACCTCGGGAGCGCCGGCTCGGAGCGCCGCTACGACGGCGCGCTCGACCGCGAGGTGCAGGACGTCTACGCGGTGCGCGACGAGCGGCCGCTGAACGAGTACATGCTCGACTGCAACGAGGTGGAGGTGCTCTACGAGGTGCCTCTCGACAAAGCCATCGCCCTCTACCGGGACGGCAGCTACGTGGCGGTGGCCGGCTACGACTGCCAGCACCGCCACAACGACGCGCTGCTGGTCGCCGACGACCTCATCGCGCA
>CAYOXR010000569.1:0-3782 GCA_964407955.1 uncultured bacterium
GACAGCTTCAGAACCTCCGTGGCGGGCGGGGCGGCGGCGTCGCCCACCACCTCGCTCACGAGCTGTCCGAGCTGCTCGACATCGAGCGGTTGGAGCTCGATGATCTCGGCCATGCCGGCCTCGACCGCTCGCTCGACCTCACGCAACCGGTCCCGGTTCATCTCCTCGGCACGAAGGGTGCCGACGGAATGCGCATGCGAGTCCGCGAAGCGCGAGATGAAGTAGGTGCCCACGTCGAAGCTGGCCTCGTCCCAGAGGTGCAGATCGTCGTTGACCAGGGCGACCTTGTCTTCGAGCGCACGCCGCAGCACAGTCGCCATCGCCTCGAACAGACGCAGCTTCTGGGGTTCGTCACCGATGGGGGCCAGCCCGGCGGGCACCTGGAACATGTCGGGTAGGAGGCGCGCCAGCTCCGAGCGCACCCAGTCCTCGGTAGCGATCTCCGGCTCGGCCCGCAGGAGGTCGCCGAAGCGACGAGCGATCGCCGCGTACGGCACGTTCTTCTCGCCGGGCATGCCTTTCGACGCGAGGAACGGCCCCTTGCTGCGAACGAAGTCGTGCACGAGCCTCGTCTTCCCGATGCCCGCTTCGCCCACCACGACGATGGTGCGAACTCGTTGCCAGGCGGCTTCGAGGCGGCTCCATGCCGCCTCCCGTCCGACCAGTCGTGGCGGGCGCATGAGGGCGACCGGCAACTCGCGCGCTTCGGGCCGCGGCAGGACCTCTACGCTTCCCGCGTCGATGGCGCGCGCCAGCTCCAGGGTGTCGGGCAGCGGTTCCACCCCGAACGTCGTGCTCAGCATCTCTTTGCAGCGGCGGTAGGTCTCCAGCGCCTGCCCCCGGTCCCCCGACAGGTAGTGCAGGCGCATGACCCGCCTGTAGGCTCTCTCCGAGAGCGCATCGAGCGCGATCAGCCGCTGGGCGTGATCGAGCGCGCGGCGCACGTTACCGGCGGCCTCGTGACGTTCCGCCTCGGCCTCGACCGCTCGCGTGACGGTGCCCATGATGCGTGCGCGCTCGGCCGCCAACCACTCCGCGAAGTCCGGGCAGTCGTCGAAGGCGTGTCCTCGAAGCAGCTCCGGCGCCTCGGCGCTCCAGCCATCGGCGATGGTCGCGGCGTCACCGCGTTCGTGCAGGTGGCTGAGCTGGCTCACGTCCGCCTCGATCGCGCCCAGGCGCACGTCCGTGCCCGCGTCGAGGAGCCCTTCGTAGGCGCGCAGGCGGTGGAGCAGCTGTCGCAGGTTGTTGCGCGCGCGTGCGTCCACCACGTTCGGCCACAGCAAGCCCGCCAGCGTCGCGCGCGAGGTCGGTCCCTCGATGGCCACGTAGGCGAGGAGTGCGGACGCCTTCCGTTCTAGCGGTTCCGGCGCCTGATCGTGCCGGCGCACGCTAGGCACGCCAAGCAGGTTGATCCCCCAAGCAGAAGTCACTACCTGCACATTCTACGGGCGCCTGGCATGCCGAAGTGAAGACGAGGTG
The DNA here is from genome assembly GCA_964407955.1 of uncultured bacterium. GTDB lineage: Bacteria > Deinococcota > Deinococci > Deinococcales > Trueperaceae > JASBRS01. The sequence goes on from CAYOXR010000569.1 coordinate 1,480, forward strand.
CAGGTGCGGTGCGCCTGCCGGGATCAGTAGCGCTTGAACAGGCTCAGGGCGTCACCTTCGGCGGTGACGTCCGCCAACCGCTCGATGGCGGCGCGATACGGGCTCGTTGCGGCGGGCACGGCGTTGACGCGCCGGACGGTGAGATGCCGGCGCGGCCGCTCGGCGCGCTGGAGCAGATGCGGAAGGAAGCCGAGAAGCGCCGGCAGGTCCGGGTCGTCGGGGGCGGCCTCGATGCTGAGCTCGCTGCCGTTGCGCTTGGAGAGGACCAGCAGGTCCGCGCCGCGGAAGGCGAGATGCGTCGAGGGCACGCGGGCGGGCATCTGCGCGCGCAGTCCCTCGAGCCCCAGACCGGTCACCGCGGCGGGGTCGGCTGCGTCGAGCCAGTACACGCGTGCTTCGACGCCGGCTTGCAGCTCGCTCAGGGCTCGTGCGTCGGCGAACTGCAGTCCCGGCACGCCCTCGAAGAAGTGCCCGCCCGTCACCTCGCCGGACAACTCCATCACGCGCAGTGCGCGAAAGAGCCGGCCCCAACGGAAGGCCGGCAGCTCCCGGTCGAGCAGCTCCCGGAACACCACGCCGTAGCGTTCCAACACCAGCCTTACCCTGTCCTTGTCGCGCTCCAGGGCGGTGAGGGCGTCCTCCTCCGTCGGAGGCGGGTCCAGCAGGCGCCAACTTCCCGTGAACGGCCGGCTGGTGCGCCAGCGGGCGAAGGCGCCGCGACCGGGCCTGGTGCGGCCGGCAGCCGCCGGGCCGCCGCGTGAGCGGCCCGCCACGGCGTCGGCCGGCCGGAAGCGGTTGGCGATCCCCTGCCTGAGCGTCGAGGCGGCATCGTTGGCCACCACACCTGTCCACACCCCCGACCACAGCAGCCGCGCCAGGTCGGCGGTGCCCAGGCCGGCTCGCCCCGCCAACGCCTCGAAGCCGTATCGCCCCAGGGGGTCGGGAAACAGAGGTGCCAGCCGTGCACGCAGCGCCTCGGCATCGGCGGGCGCGACATCGGCCTCGTGCCCAGCAGGCCCGGCGTCGGCGCCTTGCGCAGCGTCCGTGGACGGCGGCGGCTCCGGCTGGCCGGGGCGGCGTCCGGTCCCAAGACCCCGCCAGGCGGACGGCGCTCCGGATGCCGCCTCAGCCGACGTTAGCAACGGCACCTCGTCGGGAAGGGCGAAGCACACGCTCCGCTCGCCCGCGCCCAGCCACGCCAGGCCGGTGTCCTCCATGAGATCGTCGAGGGCGCGTGGATCGTAATTCGGCAGGCGGGCGGGCAAGATCTCGCTCTCCCACAACTCCGCCGCCCCTGGGTAGGCGAGCAGCGGCTCGAGCGCGTCAGCGAGCGAAGCCGCTCGCCCCACCGCCTGGCGCTCGGCCAGGAACGGCTGCAGCGTCGCGAGCGGCCGCGGCTGCAGCGTGGGAACGGCCCGCCTGCGCAGCATGGCCAGCAGCGTCTGCAGGTTCTCCAGGTCGCAGACCTCGTCGCTGCCACCCTCGCTGAGGCTGCCGCGCTCGACCGTGCCGGTCTCCACCAGGGCGTCGAGCGTGCCGTCGAGCTCGGTGGGGGAGATGCCCCACACGGCGCGGAGGTAGTCGACGTCCAGCGGGCCGTAGGCCTGCAGCCACTGCGCCAGCAGGCGTTCCAACGCGCCCGGCTCGGCGGCCTCGCCGAGCCCTAGCGCGGCGCGCAGCCGGTCCTCATCCTCCAGCGCGATCACCGCGCGGTGCTCGGCGCCGGGCGGCTCGAGCCAGGCGAGGGGTCCCTCGAGCGCCTCGAGCGGCTCGAAGGGAAGCTGCGCGGCGAGCTCGAGCCACTCCGGCTCGGAAACGAGCACCCGCTCCTTGACCCAGTCGAAGAGCTCGCGCATGGACGCGGGCTGGTACCCCGGCTCGAGGCGCTGGCGCTTGCGTTCGAACGCGGCGATCAGCTCGCGTGGGAGCGGTGGCCGCAGCTCCGGCGAGCGCGCCACCTCGGCCAGCAGCTCGCCGCGCAGGCCGGAGGGCCTGCCGGCGAAGGCGCCCGGCGTGTCGTCCATGTACATGAAGCTGTTGGTCTGTCCCCATACCAGGGACGCGGCGAAGGGGCTGGCTTCGATCGTGGCGGCGACCGACACCGCGATGCGTCCTTCGGCCAGTTCTCGCAGCCGCTGCCTGAGCGTCTCCAGATCGAACTCGTCCTGCAGGCAGGTCCGCCATGCCTCCAGCAGGATCGGGAAGTCGGGCAGGCTCCACACCGCGCTGAGGAGCTTCTGCGCCCGGAGCCGCGTCACCCACAGCGGCAGGCGCTGCTGTGGCCCGGCACGGGTCACCAGCAG
>CAYOXR010000570.1:0-3777 GCA_964407955.1 uncultured bacterium
GACACCGCGCTGCTGCTCGCGTGGTTGAACGTGCTCGTCAGCGAGGAGCGCTACGACAAGAGGTACGTCGACGCCAACACGGTGGGCTTCGAGCGTTTGGCATCCCACGTGGCGCCGTTCACGCCGGAGTGGGCAGCGGGCATCACCGATCTCGCTGCCGCCGACATCCGTGCCGTCGCTCGCGAGCTTGCCGGCCACGCGCCCCGCGCCGTGCTGCCCCCCGGCAGGCACACCGTCTGGTATGGGAACGACACCCAGCGCATGCGCGCGCTGTACCTCGTGAACGCTTTGCTGGGGAACTACGGCGTGCCGGGCGGCTTCTACCTGGCGCAGCCGCCGTATATCGGCGAGTACCCGCACCCGGATTTCCCGCTGGCGCCGGCCTCGGGCGGCTGCGGTGGCGCCAGCGCGGCGGCCGAGCAGACCATCGACCTGAACTACCGTCAGGCCGTCGATCAAGGCGTTTTCTTCGCCAAGACCACCGCCATCCAGGAGCTCATCCCGGCCATGATCAGCGGCGAGCCCTACCGCGTCGCCGGCTTGGTGGCCTACGGCACCAACCTGTTCCACTCCATCCCTGACGTGGCGCGCACCAAGCAGGCGCTGCAGAAGCTCGACCTCTACGTGGCCATCGACGTGCTGCCGATGGACCACGTGATGTGGGCGGACGTGATCCTGCCCGAGGCAACCTACCTCGAGCGCTACGACGACCTTGCGGAGGTGTCGGGCAAGACGCCGTTCATCGAGCTGCGTCAGCCGGCGGTGGAGCCGCTCTGGGACACCAAGCCCGGCTGGTGGATCGCGCGTGAGCTCGGCCTCAGGCTCGGCCTGGACGCGTATTTCGACTGGCCCGACATCGAGGCCTACCTCGACACGAGGCTGCGGACCATCGGCTCGAGCCTGGCCAAGGCCAAGCCACAGGGCACCATCGTTCAGGGCGGACGGCCGTACCTGACGGACTGGGAAGCGCGGCACCTCAATCCCTTCGCCACGCCGTCGGGCAAGATCGAGCTCTACAGCCAGACCTTCGCCGATGCCGGCTTCGCGCCGCTGCCCGTCTACGAGCCGCCCGAAGAGCCGCCGGCCGGCAGCTACCGATTGCTGTACGGCCGCTCGCCGGTGCACAGCTTCGCCAAGACGCAGAACAACTGGCTGTTGATGGAGATGCACGGGAACAACGCGGTGTGGCTCAACCGCTCGGAGGCGAGACGCCTCGGTCTGAGCACTGGCGACTACGTGTGGCTCGAGAACGAGCAGGGGGTGCGTGAGGGGCCGGTGGCCGTGTTTGCTACCGAGCGTTTGCGGGCCGATTGCGTGTACGTCGTCCACGGCTTCGGACACCGCGCGCCCGACATGCGCATCGCCAACGGCCGGGGCGTGTCGGACGTGGCGCTGATGAGCAGGTACCGGCTCGACCCGATCTCGGGCGGGGCCGGCATGCATGTCACCTTCGTCAAGCTGATCCCCGGGGCTCCCAGGCCGCGCTTGCCGCGCCTCGAGAAGCTCGCCGAGAGGAGCGTGTGATGCCCCGCTTCGGCATGGCGATCGACCTGTCGGCGTGCGTCGGCTGTGCTGCGTGCGCGGTCGCCTGCAAGCTCGAGAACGAGGTCCCGCCGGGGGTTGGCCGGCTGTGGATCCGGCTGGAGGAGTACGGCACCTTCCCGAATCTGGGCATGGAGTACCGACCCGAGCAGTGCCTGCAGTGCGACGACCCGCCCTGCGTGCCGGTGTGCCCGACGGGCGCCAGCCACGTCAACGATGACGGCGTGGTGCTCGTGGACGCCGAGACCTGCATCGCCTGCGGCGCCTGCATCGCGGCCTGCCCGTACGACGCCCGCTACTTCGATCCGCGCGGTTTCGTGAGCAAGTGCACGTTCTGCGAGCACCGGCTCGCCGTGGGACGTGTGCCTGCGTGCGTGGAGACGTGCCCCACCGTGGCCCGGACCTTCGGCGACCTGGACGACCCGGGAAGCGACGTATCCAGGGCGATCCGCGCCGCGCGCCGCGTGGACGTGCTCAAGCCCGAGCAGGGCACGCACCCCAAGCTGGTCTACCTGAACGCGCCGGCGTCGTTCGGCCTGCACAAGGAAGGGGTGCTGCCGTGACCGGCCCGGTGATCACCACGTTCTACGGCGTGACCAACGACGTGCCGTTCTGGCACTGGACGACGCTGCTCCACTTCTGTCTGGTCGCGCTCGCCGGCGGCGCGGCCCTGCTCACCGCCATGCGGGCGATGACGTGGGCAAGCTTCCCGCGGCGCCTGGCGACGATCACCGTGGTGCTGGTGGCGCTCGATCTGGTGGTGCTGTGGGCCGAGTCCGAGGCGCGCTTCCGGCTCACGCACGTGTATCTGTTCCTGAGTTTCCGGCCGGCATCGGCCATCTGGTGGGGCGCGTGGGCGCTGGCGGGCTCGGCGTTGCTGGGCGTGCTGCTGGCGGCCGGCTGGGGTCCGCGCCGGCTGTGGGGCGGGCTGTTGGCCGTGACCGCGACGGTGGCGCTGCTGTACCCCGGCCTGGCGCTGGCGTCGAACGCCGCCAGACCGCTGTGGACTCCCTTGCTGTTGGCGTTCATGCCCGTCACGGGGCTGCTGGTGGCGTGCGGCGTGGCCCTGGTGTTCCGCCAGACCGACCTTCGGCCCGTCGTGGCCGGATTGGGGCTGGCCGGCGCCGGCCTGGGCGGTCTTTACCTCATCGGCCTGGCGTTCGGCGGTGACGCCTCCCGCGCCGGACTGGCGGAGCTGTGGCGGCAAGGCGGGCCCGCCTTCGTGGTGGCACTCGCCGCCATGCTGCTGACGCCCGCATTGGTCCGTCGTTGGCCGCTCGCTGCCGGCCTGCTGGCCGCCGCCGGCGCCGTGCTCGCGCGCACCCTGCTGGTGCACATCGGAGCGTTCATGCCGCCGCTTGCGTGAGGGCGAGCCATGCGCAGCGCGCGACGGCGTCGCCATCCTCTTGGTTTGCGGGGGACACCCTCCCCTTCGAAAGGAGCAACCCTGTCATGAAACGGATCCTCACCGGCCTGGCCGCCCTCGCGTTCCTGCTCGGAGCCTCCGCTCTGGCCCAGGCACCCGTGTCGAACCCGGGCGCCGACGCGTTCGCCAAGGTCATCACGATGGCCAGCCAGTCGGGGTGGTTGCAGGTGCAACCGGCTGGCGCCATGCAGGAGATCGACGCCATCCAGCCCTTCATCCTCGACGTGCGCAACCAGAGCGAGTGGGACCAGAGCGGTCATCTCGCCGGCGCCGTGCTCATCCCCGTGACCCAGCTCGCGAACAACCTGAGCAAGCTCCCACAGGACCTGAACGCGCCGATCCTGGTCTACTGCGCCGCCGGGACGCGGGGCTTCTACGGCACCCTGTACCTGGCGATGCTCGGCTACACCAACGTCAAGAACATCGCCGGGGGTTTCACCGCCTGGACGAGCGCCGACCTTCCGGTCGCGCACTGAGCGCGCCAGCACGCTGCAACGTGGGGCCCGCGCCGCCAGGGGCGGGCCCCACGCTCTGCCGTTAGCATGGGAGACGAGCGGTGGGCTTTGCGCGACGAGCCTTGAGAGGAGCATCCTCATGAGCCTTCCCGGACCCTACGAACGTCTCAAGCAGCGCTACCCGGACTTGGTCGGCGCGTACGAAAGCCTCGGCAACGCGGCCACCAGCGCCGGACCGCTGAGCGAACGGGAGCAGCGACTGGTCAAGTTCGCGCTGGCCGTGGGCGCGGGCCATGAAGGCGCACTGCACTCCCATGCGCGGCGCGCGCTCCAGGCGGGCGTGGATGGCGACGA